>CALLXZ010000381.1 GCA_937875605.1 uncultured Moheibacter sp. | reverse complement strand
AAAAAAACCTCACAGGTTTTTCATTCCTGTGAGGTTTAGAGAATTCTTAACTAATTTCTAAATAATTGAAATACTTTTCTTTAGTGATTGTAAAGAATTTGATAATATTCATCTGCCATACGGTCGCTGTTAAATTCAGCTCGGACATCATTCATTCCGTTTTGGGTGATTTCACGCCATTTGTCAGGGTTTTCATAGAAAGTCGGAAGAATTTGATTTTCCAAAATATTATACAAATGATCTAAATCCTGCAGGTCTTGTTGTTCGATGCTTAAATTTTCATAATCCACTTGTGGAATGACAAAGGCATTTTCACCATTCTTGGCAAATTCAGGAATCCAGCCATCATCGGTCGAGAAATTAATTCCGCCATTCATCGCTGCGGTCATTCCGCTGGTTCCGGAAGCTTCTCTCGGCACACGCGGATTATTTAACCAAACATCGGACGCCGCTTTTAACTGATGACTTAACTCCAATTCATAACCGATTAAAACGGCCATGTTTCCATGTTTTTTACTTTCGTATACTAATTTGTTAAAAATGTCAATTGCCGAATGATCCAATGGATAGGGTTTTCCTGCCCAAATCAATTGAACAGGGTATTTGGAATTGTATAATAATTGGTTAAAACGATTCATATCATTCAATAAAAAATCGGCTCGTTTATAACCTGCAAAACGCCTTGCCCAAACCATCGTGAAAACATTTGGATCAAACCATTTTCCGGTTTGATCGGCTACGGTTTTAAATGCCTGGCTTTTGATGTATTTTTTGCGTCCGTCAAAATTGACGTGGTCTTTTTCGTCTGCGAATTTGTACAATTCTTTGTCTGCCCAATAAAGGAAATCCTGTGAATTGGTAATGGATTTGATTTCGCAAATTCCATCGTATTTACCCCACATTTTTCTTGCAACTTCTCCATGTAATTTGGAAACGCCATTTGCAATTTTCGACAATCGCAATGCAGCCAAGGAATGATTAAACGGTTCGTCTGTTTTCAACCCGGTAGCGACCGAAATTTCGTCTTTGTTCAGTCCGGAGAAATAAGACATTTTATAACATAATTCAAAATCATGTTTCTCATTTCCAGCCTCTTCTGGCGTGTGCGTGGTAAAAACCAAACGTTTTTTTACTTCGTTTACATTCTTAAATTTATTCATCAAATAAAAAGCTGCCGGAAGTCCGTGTGCTTCGTTTAGATGGTAGATATTTCGTTCGAAGTTTAATTCGTCCAATAATTTAGCACCGCCTTTTCCCAATAAAATATATTGTGCAACTTTGGTTGCGGTATTGGAATCATATAATCGATGCGAAATGGATTGCGCTAAAAAATCATTTTCAGGCAAATCAGTCGAAAGAAAAAACATGGGAGCCGTCCCAAAGGTTTGAGGATTCAGGTAAAAAGCTTTTACCCAAATCGGATGACTGTCTACTTCTATCTGAAATTTAATTCCCGTATCTTCTAAAAAATTGTAGTTTTTTTCTACCCAATTGGGTTGCAAAGTCTGATCTTGATTTCGGCTTTGATCATAATAGCCGTATTTCCACAAAATACCGATTCCAACCAAGTTTTGTTTCAATGTATAAGCGCTTCGCATGTGTGATCCCGCCAGAAACCCCAAACCTCCACTATATATTTTCAAAGATTGATCAATGGCAAATTCCATTGAAAAATAAGCAGCTGATTGAGAATATTCTGAGTTGATTTCAAATGGAATCGTATAATTTCTAAAATTCATTTCTTTTGAATTAAAAGATTTAGGTTATTAAAGCCGTAAATGTATAAAAATTTGGTTTTTTAAAACAGGAAGAAGTTTTATCATTCCGCTTAAAAATCTGATTCATCTTCCTTTTCACCCAACATCGATGGAATGATTAAATAAAATCCAATTGCCGCCAAGGTCAACAGAATTCCTGTCCCTATCCACAAAACGCTAAATCCAAATTTCTGAGCAATGAACGTTCCCAAAGATGGTGTGATGATAAATGCGAGTGAAAATCCAATTCCCAATAAACCCATATACGCTCCTTTATTATTCGACCCTGATCGAAGGGCAGTAATGGTCGCCATAAAGGGTAAAGTCCAGATTTCGCCGATGCATAAAATCGTCATGGATACAAATAAAAACAATAATCCGTGATCAAATCCAAGCATTGCAAAGGAAACTCCACAAAGAAAAGTTCCAATGAAAAGCGTAAAACGCAATTTGAATCGGCGTTCGGCTATTTGTACAAATAGCATTTCCAAAATCACAATTATCAATCCGCTGTAACCCAAAATATAGCCGATGGTTTGTTGGGAAAGATGAGCCTCTTGTTTGTAAAAAATGGTCAAAGTATTGAGAATCTGAAAGAAACAAATCGAGAAAATCAAACATAGTCCAGCAAATAGTAAGAACTTTAAGTCTCTGTAAGGTGAAATAGAGGTTTGATTTTCATCTGTAACCAAATTTTCTTCGTTCCTATGTTTTCTATTCCGGAAAAACCAGATGTAAGTAATTCCTGCACAAAGAGCCGCAAATGCATTGGAAAAGAACAGAAAATTATAAGAGATAGCTGATAAAATTCCGCCTAAAGCCGGACCAATAGAAAACCCCAAATTGACCGCCATTCGGTTCAGAGAAAAAGACCGTGTGATGTTTCCTTTTTTAGCGTATTTAGTGATGGCGACTGAATTAGCGGGACGAAAAGCTTCACTTACCGTACTTTGTAAAAATATAATAAAGGCCAATCCTATTTCGGTTTTAAACAATGGAATCATGCAAAAAAGCGGAACGCTGAGCAATAAGCTCACGGACTGAACTTTGAATTCCCCGATTTTATCGGTAATCATTCCGCCCAGCCAGGAACCTACTACCGACCCGATCCCGAAAAAACTCAAAACCAATCCCGCATTTCTTAAACTGAATCCCAAATGATCGGTCATATAAACGCCCAAAAAAGGCAATACCATAGAGCCGGAGCGGTTGATCAGCATCACCACCGCCAACATCCAACTTTCTGTTGAAAGTCCTTTAAATGATTCTATGTAAATTTTAATCAGTTTCATGAATTCGTGTTACGAAGTTCGAAATTCGTATTTTTCAATTTAGTTTAGTAATTCTTATAACGAAAAAAGCAGCCCTTGGTTGGACTGCTTTTCGATTATGATTTATTTTTCAATTAATTCGAAATAACTTTAATGTCCACTCTTCGGTTTTTCGCCTTACAAATGTTCGTATCATTTGCTTCACAGACAAAATGCTGTGCTCCGTAACCTTCCGACTGCATTCTGCTCTCGTCCACCCCTAATTTCGTCAATGAATTTTTGACCGTATTGGAGCGTTCCGTTGAAATCTTCAAATTTATTTCTTCTGCTCCGATGTTATCTGTATAACCACCGATTTTGATTTTTGCATTTGGATATTCTTGCAATAAAGTCGCAATATTTTTCAATTGTTCCTCAGAAGAAGGTAATAATTGAGCAGAACCGGTTTTAAAATAAACTCTGTCCAAACTTACCCATCCTACCTTTTTATCTCTTGAACCATGTTCCAAAATTCGAGGATTGTCTAATGTGCGAAAGATTTTAAATTCGGAAGACTTAAATCCTACATTTAATGTTTTACCTGAAGGTAAATCGATGGTTTTGCTTTCTCCCACTTCATAAATAAAGTTGCCGTCTGCGTCAATTGATAAACCATCCGCTTTAGAATTTCCATCTGTATTTGAAATTCCGTTTGTTACCATTGCGTCTGAAGATCCGTGTCCACCTAAAATCGGAGCGATAACCAATCCAACCAAACAAGTTAATTTGATCAAAATATTCATTGATGGTCCAGAAGTGTCTTTGAAAGGATCTCCGACTGTGTCTCCAGTTACGGCTGCTTTGTGCGCATCCGAACCTTTGTAAGTCATTTCACCGTTGATTTCAACTCCTGCTTCAAATGATTTTTTGGCGTTGTCCCAAGCTCCTCCGGCATTGTTTTGGAAAACAGCCCAAAGAACGCCCGAAACAGTAACTCCTGCCATATATCCACCCAACATTTCGGCGATTAACTGATTGCTTTCAGGATAAATAAGTTTACCAACCAATACAATTGCAATAGGAAATCCAATTGTTAAAACTCCCGGCAACATCATTTCACGTAATGCTGCTTTTGTAGAAATTTCAACGCACTTTCCGTATTCAGGCTTTGCTTTTCCTTCCATAATTCCCGGAATTTCTTTGAACTGGCGACGAACTTCGTACACCATATCCATTGCTGCTTTTCCAACAGAATTCATCGCTAAAGCGGAGAAAACAACCGGAACCATTCCTCCGATAAATAACATCGCCAATACAGGCGCTTTGAAAATATTGATTCCGTCAATTCCTGTAAACGTAACATACGCTGCAAATAATGCCAAAGAAGTTAACGCAGCCGAAGCAATCGCAAATCCTTTTCCGGTTGCAGCGGTTGTATTACCCACAGAATCTAAAATATCGGTTCTTTGACGAACTTCTTTTGGTAATTCGCTCATTTCAGCAATTCCACCTGCATTGTCAGAAATTGGTCCGAATGCATCGATTGCCAATTGCATTGCGGTTGTTGCCATCATCGCCGAAGCCGCCAAAGCAACGCCATAAAATCCTGCAAATGCATACGAAGCCCAAATTGCGGCAGCGAATAATAATACGGTTGGGAAAGTTGAGATCATCCCTGTTGCCAAACCAGCAATCACGTTGGTTCCTGCTCCTGTACTTGATTTTTTTACGATTGATAAAACCGGTTTTGTTCCCAGTCCGGTATAGTATTCGGTTACCGAAGAAATTACGCCACCTACAACCAATCCGACAATTGTTGCGTAGAATACTCTCAGAGAAGTAATCTCTTTTATACCTTCACCGAAGAATTCCATTTTCATGGTTTCCGGCAACATATATTTTACCAAAGCAAAACACGCAATTGCAGTTAAAATAATTGAAACCCAGTTTCCAATATTCAATGCACCTTGTACTTGTTTTTCTTTTGCGTTATTATCTTTAATTCTCACCAACATTGTTCCGATGATGGAGAATAAAATTCCAAATCCGGCAATTGCGACTGGTAATAAAATCGGTCCAATTCCACCGAATCCTTCACTCACAATGTTTCCGCCCATGTCTTTGATCACATAGTTACCCAAAACCATTGCAGCTAAAACCGTTGCCACATACGAACCAAATAAATCCGCACCCATTCCGGCAACATCACCTACATTATCACCCACATTATCAGCAATTGTTGCAGGGTTT
The DNA here is from genome assembly GCA_937875605.1 of uncultured Moheibacter sp. Taxonomy (GTDB): domain Bacteria; phylum Bacteroidota; class Bacteroidia; order Flavobacteriales; family Weeksellaceae; genus Moheibacter. The sequence goes on along the minus strand of CALLXZ010000381.1, from coordinate 6,788 downwards.
CTTGGATCATCTTCCGGAATTCCTGCTTCTACTTTTCCAACTAAATCGGCTCCAACATCCGCTGCTTTGGTATAAATACCTCCACCCACGCGAGCGAAAAGCGCAATAGATTCCGCTCCTAAAGAGAATCCAGCCAGTGTTTCAAGAATGATGGTCATGTCCTCTGTAGAAGTCCAAGAACCATTCATAAATACTTTGTATAAAATGATAAAGAAAGTAGTCAAACCTAAAACTGCCAAACCGGCAACACCTAATCCCATAACGGTTCCACCTCCGAAAGAAACTTTCAAAGCTTGTGGTAAACTCGTACGGGCTGCTTGAGTCGTTCTGACATTTGTTTTAGTAGCGATTTTCATCCCCATATTTCCTGCCAATGCAGAGAAAAACGCTCCGAAAATAAAGGCTACTACGATTAAAATATGTGTGGTAGGAACTATAAAAGAAATTCCAGCCAATACGATACTTGCACCGATGACAAAAAAGGTAAGCAATCGGTATTCGGCTTTTAAAAACGCCAATGCACCTTCGTAGATATAATCTGAAATTTCTTTCATTTTACCATCTCCGGCATCTTGTTTTAAAACCCAACTTCTTTTGATCGCCATAAAGATTAATCCGACAATAGATAAAACCACCGGAATCCATAGAAATATTTCGTTCATAATTTTATAGAAATTTTAACAATTTGCAAATATAATATAATCCCATTATTTCGAAAGAAATTTGGAACATATCTTTATTATTATGAAGGTTGGATCAAAAAGTTCGTACAGAAGTTTACGAACCGCCAAATGTTTAATCTACCAATTTATAAGCTTCTTCAATAAATTTCACCAAACGTACTGCGTGAATTCCATCCAATGAAGAGGGTCTGTTTTCCTGAATGGCTTCTACGATTTCCGAAATAGCCTGCGGATGAAAGTTTTTTATTTCCGTCGACATATTTTTTGAACAAACTACATTTTTTAAATTACTGTATTTCAATTCATTCAAATATTGATCACCGATTTCAATCGTTCCCCTTTCCGCAATGACCACAATTCCGCTTTTGTAATTTTTTTCAAAAGTGGAGGTGGTGAAAATCATATTTCCAACGGCTTTATCGGCTTTAAAATCTAATTTTCCACTGTCTGCAAATTCTGTAATTCCTTGGTGATTAAAATTATAAAAAGAAGCATTTGTACAGCTTGTTTCTTCAAACCAAAAATTTAAAATATCAATGAAATGAGAAAACTGTGTAAACAAAACGCCACCGTCCATTTCGTTGGTTCCATGCCATTCGCGGGTCATGTAATAGTTTTTGTTGCGGTTCCAGTAACATTGGATATTGACCATGAAAATTTCCCCTAAACAATCATTCTCTAAAAGCGATTTTACATAGCTCACAGGGGGAGAAAATCGCAATTGCATGGAAGAAAAGACCCGTCGGTCAGACTTTTCTGCGACTTCCAGAATTTTATGTGCGTCCTCTAAGTTCAGTGCAATAGGCTTTTCAATCAACACATGCTTTCCGGCACTTAAACAACGGACGGCGTGATCACGATGAAGTCCGTTTGGGGTGGCGATTATCACTAAATCCGTTTCGGTATCTTCGTTGAGAAAACTTTCCAGTGTTTTATAAATAGGAAGAGAAGATTCTTCATCTTGGTAATTTAGATCTATAATGGACACCAGCTCTGCGCCTTCTGTTTCTTCTATAGCGTTTTTATGGATTCGTCCTATATGTCCAAATCCTAAAAGGGAAATTTTTAACATTTTAATTATTTATGCTTCCGAACAAAATCGCTCAGATTTTATATAATTAATTTTGAAGATTTTAGAACCAAACTTTCCTTTAGCAAAGGAATTTAAACTAGATTGATTTTAAATCGTTTCGCAAATTTTGGACAAATATAACCGTAAAATTTAATTTATAATTCCTTTAACGCTAAAACAACTTTCTTTTCAGACAACGCAAATTTATATCTTTGTTTTTTAAACGGATAACGGAGATTTTGGGGAATTTATTTATATCGGCTTATCATTTTTTTCAAAAACGGAGATTGCTGTTCTTTTCTTCAGCCTTTTTTCTATTACTGATTTTTGGTTATTGGGCTTCGCGAATGAACTTTGAAGAAGATATTTCCAAACTCATCCCTTCAAACGAAGACTCAGAAACCATCAACCTTGTCCTGAAAAACATTAGTTATTCCGATAAAATTATTCTGAATATTTCTTCTGAAAAAGAAGACAATTCGGCTGAATTACAGGCTTATGCTGATAGTCTATATTCTGAACTTTCTGAAAATCCGGCCGTTGCCAAACTGGAAGTTCGGTTTGAAGATGATCAAATAAGTGAATTGCTGGATTTTGTATCCACTCATCTCCCACTCTATCTCGACGAATCGGATTACCACCAAATTGATTCCTTGATCCAACCTCAAAATGTTTCTCAAAAGATCGACGAAACCTATACTTCCATCGTTTCACCAACCGGAATGGTCACCGCACAAATGATACGTTCTGATCCGTTTGGAATGGATTTTCTTGCGTTGGAAAAATTCCAACGATTACAGTCAGGAGAGAATTTCAAAGTTGAAAACGGGTATTTACAACATGAAAAAGGGAAAAATATTTTTGTATTCCTTACTCCAAAAGCCGGCGCTAACGAAACTTCTAAAAACGCTCAACTCATTGAAAATTTAGATCAAATTATTCAAAAATTAAATTCCCAATTTAAAAATAGTCAAGTTCAATCGGATTATTTTGGCGCCACTCCGGTTTCGGTTGCCAACGCAAAAAGAATTAAAAACGACATCATTCTTACACTTACCATCTCGTTGGTTTTACTTTTTGCGCTCTTCATTTATTTTTACAGAAAACCACAGATCCCTCTTATCATTATAGTTCCAGCTATTTTCGGAAGTTTACTCGGAATGGCGGTCTTGTATTTTACAAAAGGAACGATTTCTGCTATTTCCATCGGAATCGGCTCGGTTTTATTGGGTTTGACCCTGGATTATTCGCTTCACATTTTAAGTCACTACCGAAGCACGGGCGACATTTCAAAATTGTTTAAAAGCACGGTAAAACCATTGTTGATTTGTGCGGTTTTTACGGCTGCCGACTTTTTGGTTTTGTTGTTTCTAAAGTCTGATGTTTTAAAGGATTTGGGGATTTTTGCAGCTGTAAGTGTTTTGGGCGCTGCCGTTTTTGCTTTACTTTTCATCCCGCAGGTTTATTCTCCGAATTCTTCTGTTGAAATCAAACAAAATACGTTCATTGACAAATTAGCTTCATATGATTTCGACCGAAATAAATACTTTCTGATTTTTTCAGCATTGCTCATTCTGATCAGTTTGTTTACCTATTCAAAAGTCGGTTTTGAAAACGACCTGAACAAATTGAATTATATGCCGGAAAATTTAAAATCGGCAGAAAAAAAATTGGATGAACTCAATGATTATTCGTCTAAATCCATTTACGTGGCTACTTATGGGAATAGTTTGGATGAAGCTTTGGATGCCAATTCGCAATTGTTTCAAAAACTTGAAAAAGCAGAAAAAAAAGATGAAATTTTATCGTTTAGTTCAATTGGAGCAATTTTAATTTCAGGAAAAGAACAACAGAAAAAATACGAAACGTGGAAAACTTTCTGGACATCTGAAAAGATAGAAAAACTTCGAAGTCAAATGATTTTGGATGGAAAAAAATACGGTTTTAAAGAAAATACATTTGCGCCGTTTTTTTCAAGATTGAACGAGAATTTTACACCCGAAGATTTATCAAGAAATGAGCTTTTAAAGAATTTATTTCTAAATGAATTCATCAAAAAAGAAAACGATTTGGTGACTATTACCTCTTCTTTAAAAACCGAAAATACGGAAGCTGAAAAAGTTATTCATAAATTTTCAGACGAAAAAAACACATTGGTCATCGACCGAAAACACCTGTCTGAAACGTTTCTTTCCAATTTGGAAGCAGATTTCGACAAGTTATTTTTCATTTCGTCGATCGTCATTTTTGTCATTCTTTTTCTCTTTTTCGGATCCATCGAATTGACTTTAATTACGAACATTCCGATTTTTGCCGGTTGGCTCGTCACGCTTGGAATGATGGGGCTTTTCGGATTGAATTTCAATGCGTTTAACATCATCATCACGACTCTGATTTTTGGATTAGGTGTAGATTATTCCATTTTTGTAACCCGCGGATTAATTGAAAAATACACCTACGGAACCGATGAAATGCCTGCTTTTAAATCCGGAATTCTCATGTCGGCTTTGGCAACTATTATTTGTTTTGGTGTTTTGGTTTTTGCCAAACATCCTGCTATCTATTCGATTTCATGGATTCCAATCATAGGTCTGACAGTCGTAGTTTTAATGTCTTTTACGATCCAGCCCTGGCTTTTCCGCTTTTTTATCCAGAAACCTCAAGACAAAGGAAATACGCCACGAACGATTTTTCATGTAGTTTATACCTTTTTTACGTTTGGTTATTTTTTCGTAGTCGGATTTTTATTGAATATTTTTGCTCAAATTTTCATTCCGATAATTCCTGTTAGTAAAAAGAAAAAGTTCGGGGTATTCCATACTGTAATGCAGCGTTATTTCTGGTTATTGATGTACGGAACACCTTTTATTCCGATTCGAAAAATCGGGGAAGGAAATCTTGACTTCAGTTCACCGAAAATCCTCATCGCTAACCACACTTCGCAATTAGACACACCTACGATGGGGATGTTACACAATCAGTTGATTTTCATGGTCAATAATCGTGTTTTAAAATCTAAATTTTTCGGGAAGGCCATTCAAATGGCGGGGTTTTATAAATCTTCTGAAAATTATGAAGAGGGCATTCACCATTTGGAAGAGAAAATAAAGCAAGGATATTCTGTCATTATATTTCCGGAAGGAACCCGGTCTCCAACCTCTGTTATACAACGTTTTCACAAAGGTGCTTTTTATCTTTCGGAGAAATTAAAACTGGATATTCAGCCCGTTTTGGTTCGAGGAAATGCTGACCGGCTTCCTAAGGGCGACAATGTCCTGAAATCCGGAAAATTAACTTTAGAATTCCTGCCGTCCATCCGCCATGATGATTTGTCATGGGGAACAAATTATTCTGAAAGAACGAAAAATATAAACCTTCATTTTCGGAAAAAATTCATGGAATTAAAACGAATAGATGAAAATGAAAATTATTTTAAAAATAAACTTTCTTTCAATTATATTTTCAAACCGAAATACATTCAAGAAGCATTCAAATCCGAATTTGAACAAAATAAAAAAGTCTATCATTCGCTTCTGAAAATCCTTCCAGTTAGAGCCCGAATTCTTCATTTGGGGTGCGGATATGGCGTTTTGGATTTTTTATTGGTGTATGATTCTGCTTTGCGTGTTGTGGAAGCTTGCGATGAAGATCCGGACAAAATTCAGGTGGCTCAAAATACTTTTACAGTCAATCGTTTTCCGGTTCGTTTCCATACAAATTATCCGGATATTTTATCGGTTGGGGATTTTGTAATTGTTCAGAATGAAAAAGAAAAAGTCCGGTTTGAAAATTTGGCTAATTTAGAGGAATGGGAAATTTATTTTTCCGAAAATAATTTGACGGTTTTCAAAAACAGAAATGCAGGAAGAATTTGACATCATCATCATCGGAAGCGGTTTGGGCGGCTTGGTCTGTGCCAACATTCTGGTGCGTGAAGGACTAAAGGTTTTGGTTTTAGAAAAAAATCAGCAATTTGGTGGAAATCTTCAGACTTTTTCTCGTGATAAGGTCATTTTTGACACCGGTGTCCATTACATAGGCGGTTTGCTTCCGGGACAAAATCTGCATAAATACTTTCATTACCTGGGCATCGCAGACAAATTAAAAATCCAACGCTTGAATCCGGACGGATACGATTTTGTGACGTTTGATGACGATGCGAACGAATATCCTTATGCCCAAGACGATGATAATTTCGTGCAACAACTTTCGCAATTTTTCCCAAAAGAAGAAGAAGCCATCCGGAATTACGTGGAAAAAATGAAACAAATCTGCGAAAGTTTTCCGCTTTACAAAGTGGAATCCAATGAAAATCCTGTCTCGAATGAAAACCTTATGTCACTAAAAGCCAGCGAGGTAATTTCCAATTTGACAGAAAATCCAAAATTAAGAGCGGTTTTAGCGGGAACCAATTTTCTCTATGCGGGAAAGGAAAATAAAACGCCTTTTTATGTACATTCTTTATCCATTCATTCCTACATAGAAAGTGCTTGGCGTTGTGTAGGTGGCGGAAGTCAGATTTCAAAATTGTTAATCAAAGAAATCCGGAATTTGGGCGGAACGGTTTTGAAACATAAAAAAGTAATTTCGATCTCGGCAAATGATGAAGGTGAAGTCGAATTTGTTCAAACTTCTGATGGAACGATTTACAAGGGAAAACAGTTTGTTTCAAATATAGATCCTAAAAAAACGTTGGAATTAGTAAAGAATTATCCATTGCGAAAGTCGTATATGAAAAGGATTTATGAGTCAGAAGACACTATTTCTTCGTTTAGTTTGTACATCACTTTGAAACCGAATTCTTTCCCTTATTTGAAGCATAATTATTACCATTTTAAGAACGAATCAAACGTTTGGTCGAGTATCGATTATGAAAAAAAAAACTGGCCGGAAAGTTATATGGTTTCATTCAGTGCCAAATCAGAAAACAATGGATTTTCGGATGGAGTCAGTGTTTTAACGTATATGCGTTACGAAGAAGTTGAAAAATGGAAAGATACTTTTAACACCGTAGCGGAAAAAGACGAACGCGG
>CALLXZ010000380.1 GCA_937875605.1 uncultured Moheibacter sp. | reverse complement strand
AAAGCCGATTTTTCAATTTCGGCAATGGATTCAAAAACCGGTTTGCCCATTTCCTCTGAAATTACACGAGCAAATTCCTTTTTCTTTTGCAAAAGAATTTCTCCCGTTTTCCTGATCTTATCAATCGGACGGCTTTGATAATTTTCTTTGTTTTTTAGATAAACCTGTTGGGCAAGCTCTATTTTTTCAAAGGCTTGCTCAATTGTAATATATTGATTTGACATATTTTAAATGGGTGAATGATCTTTAATTCTATCAAGATAAGAACCTTCCGAAACGACCGGATACAATTCATCGTAACGCATTATTCTATTTACTTCTACACGTAAGTTAATGTAACTTCTGTCTATTTCACTGTGATGAACCAATCCTGCGGCAGAAATAAGTTCGCCAAAACTTTTCATGGTATTTTTATGAAAATTATAAGTCCTGGTTGCTTTATCTTCTACATCTAAACCTTTCATCAATTCCTGGTCTTGCGTGGCGACTCCTGCCGGACAAGTATTCTTATTGCATTGCAATGCCTGAATACATCCAACTGCAAGCATCATAGCTCGTGCACTGCTGCATAAATCGGCACCGATTGCCAATGCTCGGGCAATATGAAAGCTGGAAATAATCTTTCCTGAAGCAATGACTTTTATATCTTCCTTTAAATTATAACCTCTTAAAGTGTCTACCGCAAAGGCCAAACCATCCAACAAAGGCATTCCTAAGGAATTTGAAAATTCTACCGGAGCAGCTCCCGTTCCTCCTTCTCCACCATCTATGGTTATAAAGTCCGGTTTCATTCCGGTTTTCACCATCGCTTCACAGATATCGATGAATTCTTCTTTACGACCGATACACATTTTAAAACCAATTGGTTTTCCACCTGATAGTTCCCGCATTAGATGAATCATTTTCAATAAACCTTCTGCATCTTTAAATGCTGAATGCGAAGGTGGTGAATCCACTTCTGTATGCGGCTTTACCCCACGAATTGCAGCAATTTCAAGTGTATTTTTACTTGCTGGTAGAATTCCTCCGTGCCCGGGTTTTGCTCCCTGAGAAATCTTCAATTCAATCATCTTTATGTTCGGATGTTTCGAACTAACTTCAAATTTTTCAGGAGAAAATTTACCATTGTCAGCACGACAACCGAAATAACCTGTTCCTACCTGCCAAATTAAATCGCCACCCGGCTCCAAATGATAGGGACTCACACCTCCTTCTCCGGTATTATGTGCAAAACGTCCCATTTTCGCTCCCTTGTTCATCGCCAATACGGCATTTTTGCTCAAAGAACCAAAACTCATCGCTGAAATATTTAGTAAACTAGCCGAATATGGTTGCGTACAAAATTCTCCGCCAATCATGATCCTCGGATCTTCATCTACTTTCATCTTTCCGGCATACATGGAATGATTCATCCATTCATAACCCGGTTCATAAATATCCATTTGTGTTCCAAATGGAACCGTATCGGTCACGTTTTTAGCACGTTGATAAACCATGCTACGCATCACTCTATCCAGCGGTCTTCCGTCTCGGTCGTTTTCTACAAAATACTGCATAATTTCCGGGCGGATACTCTCCAAAAAATAACGCAACCTCCCTATCACCGGAAAATTCCGTCGAATGGCGTGTTTTTTCTGAACCAAATCAATTATTCCCATTGAAATCAACGGAAGAACTAATAAAAACAACCAAAGAATGGGTGTCCAAAAGAATGAAATAACAATCAGAATGATCGAAATGCTGATTGAAACAATAACGAATAATGGTCTTACGTTCATTTCAAATTTCCTTGAATTTGCAAACAAAATTAAACATTAACTTCAAACTTCCCAATTGTCTTTTACTAAAATGAAAAAAGTTGAATTACGAAAAAATCAATTATAAATGATATTTTTGAATTAAATATGAAAAAGAGAGATGAAAATTATCTGTATCGCAAGAAACTACTCAGAACACGCTAAAGAATTGAATAATGAAATTCCTGAAAATCCTGTATTTTTTTTAAAACCGGACACGGCAATTCTTCCAAAAGACAAGAATTTTTATCTACCCGAATTCAGTAATAATATACATTACGAAGCCGAAATCGTTTTAAAAATTTCAAAAGCAGGGAAATATATACAACCTGAATTTGCAATGAATTATTTTAATCAAATTACATTGGGAATTGATTTTACGGCGCGCGATTTACAATCGACACTAAAAGAAAAAGGACATCCTTGGGAAATTGCTAAAGCATTTGATCATTCAGCAGTAGTGGGAAATTTTTTAGAAAAAAACAAATTTGATTTAAATAATCTCACTTTTCGTTTGGATAAAAACCAAAAAACTGCCCAAAAGGGAAATTCCAATCAGATGATTCATGATTTTTCAAAAATTATTTCAGATGCTTCACGATTTTTTACGCTGAAAACCGGCGACCTCATTTTCACCGGAACACCTGCCGGAGTGGGACAGGTTTTGGAGGATGATGAGTTGGAAGGTTGGATTGAAAATGAAAAGGTTTTTGAAATCTCAGTAAAATGATTTAACTTTAGGGTTCATACAAACCCAACGATTATGTCACAGAAAATCTTAGTTCCTATTGACTTTTCCGACTTTAACCGCACTGTTATTTCAAAAGCTGTTGATTATGCAAAATTAGTAAACGGTGAAATTTATCTCATTCATGTTGCAACGCTCGACATCGGTGTAATTGTAAGTGAAACCGGATTTACCTATTTACCTGAACTCGAACAAACCGCTTTAAATGAGGAAGCTGATCAATTAGGTAAGTTGAAATTGAAAATTGAAAGCGAAGGAATTAAATGCGAAACGATGGTCAAGCAAGGAATCCCGGCAGATATAATCGTCCAGGAAGCTAATGATTTGAAGGTTAATTTAATCGTCATCGGATCACTTGGACATAATTCACTTTATAATATGTTTGTGGGAAGTGTGGCAAGTGATGTCATTAAACATTCGTCCGTTCCGCTTCTTGTAATCCCTAAAGAAAAATCAACATCCTAAAATACCTAAGAATGGAAACCAAACGATACAAAAAGAACGATGCTTTCACGATTTTGTGGACACCATCCAAATGCACGCATGCCGGCGTTTGTGTAAAAACCTTACCAAAAGTCTATCATCCTCGCGATAAACCTTGGATTTTGCCGGAAGAAGGTGAAATTGAAGAATTAAAATCCCAAATCAAAAATTGCCCATCGGGCGCATTGGGTTTTGAAGAATAAATTCTAATTTTTAAATGAATCAAGCAAGTTGGTTAATTTCACACGATTTTAAAATGAAAGAAGGAAGATATGAATCTATTTAGTCAATTAATTCTAAAAACTAAATAAAATCATTTCTCTCAAGTTTTTTTAACGTCTGAAATATGCTAAATTTGTAAGCTAATTCTCATAAGAGATAATATTATAATGGAGAAATTTTCATTTTTAAATGCCATACATTCGGAATATATCAGCGAATTGTATGAGCAATACCAAAAATTTCCTGATAGCATAGAACCAAGTTGGAGAGCATTTTTCCAAGGTTTTGATTTTGCGAGCACTTCTTATAACGGGCATTCACTCAGTAGTGAATCTACTCCCCAAGCAGTCGCTGAAATTCCGGAAAAAGTCCAGAAAGAATTTAAAGTTATTAATCTGATTAATGGTTACCGTACGCGGGGTCATCTCTTTACCAAAACCAATCCTGTACGAGAAAGAAGACATCATCTTCCCACTTTGGATTTGGAAAATTTCGGACTTTCGGAAAAAGATTTAGACGAAACATTTGATGCCGGAGATATTTTAGGAATTGGAGGAGCAGCTACGCTGCGAAGTATAATTGATCATCTGAAAAATATGTATTGCGACTCCATAGGAGTGGAATATATGTATATCCGTAATCCTGAAAAAAACAAATGGATTCAGAATTGGTTAAATGCAAATTTGAACCATCCGAAACTTTCAGTTCTGGAAAAAGAAAGAATTTTATTGAAGTTAAATGAAGCCGTTGCTTTTGAAAACTTTTTACATACCAAATTCGTAGGACAAAAACGTTTTTCGCTAGAAGGAAACGAAACCTTGATTCCTGCATTGGATGCCGTAATAAACCGTGCGGGTGAAGCCGGTGTAGAAGAAGTTGTTTTGGGAATGGCTCACCGCGGACGTTTAAATGTTTTAGCCAATGTTTTCAACAAATCTTACACACAAATTTTTAGCGAATTTGAAGGAAAAGAATTTGTCGAAGATTTATTTTCGGGAGATGTGAAATATCATTTAGGTTCTACGACAGAAGTAAATTCTATTTCCGGTAAAAAAATAAAAATGAACCTTGCTCCTAATCCTTCACATTTGGAAACGGTAGATGCAGTAGTAGAAGGAATCGCCAGAGCAAAAGTAGATAAAGATTATGCAGGAGATTATAGCAGGATTTTACCGATTCTGATCCATGGAGATGCTGCCATTGCAGGACAAGGAATTGTTTACGAAGTCATTCAGATGATGACTTTGGATGGATACAAAACAGGTGGAACCATTCATATCGTTGTCAATAATCAAATCGGTTTTACAACTAATTATTTAGATGCACGTTCTTCAACATATTGTACAGATGTAGCCAAAGTTACTTTATCACCTGTCATGCATGTGAATGCTGACGACGCAGAAGCGGTCGTTCATGCTTTGCATTTTGCGGCGGATTACCGTATGCGTTTTGGAGAAGATGTTTTCATTGACCTGTTGGGTTATCGAAAATACGGACATAATGAAGGGGACGAACCTCGTTTTACTCAACCTCAATTATACAGTCTTATCTCCAAACACCCAAATCCAAGAGAAATTTACAAACAGCATCTAATTAAGGAAGGTATAATTGGAGACGAAATATTGGTTGAAAAAGAAAAAGAATTCAAACAATTATTGGACGAAAACTTTGATGCTGCTAAATCAATTGAAAAAAATAAATTAGATCCTTTCATGCCGGACGAATGGGAAGGTTATGAAACTACAAACGAATCCGGAATGTTAAATCAGGTGGATACGACCTATCCCTTAGATTCTCTTCATCAAATCGCGGAAAGCATCACCACTATTCCCGATGGAAAAAAATTCATCAAAAAAATCCAACGATTGCTTGATCAGCGAAAACAAATGGTAGCTGATAACAAACTGGATTGGGCGATGGGAGAATTATTGGCGTATGGTTCTATTTTAAAAGATGGAAATGATGTACGTCTTTCCGGCGAAGATGTAGAAAGAGGAACTTTTTCCCACCGTCATGCGGTCATTAAAACAGAAGATTCTGAAGATGAAATGATCTTATTAAATCATATCAAAGAACAACAAGGTGAATTTATGGTGTACAATTCCCTTTTATCAGAATATGCGGTTTTGGGATTTGATTATGGCTACGCGATGGCAGCCCCTGATACTTTGACTTTATGGGAAGCTCAATTTGGAGATTTTGTAAATGGAGCTCAAATTGTAATTGATCAATATATTTCTGCTGCAGAAGATAAATGGAAAATCCAAAATGGATTGGTGATGTTGCTTCCACATGGTTATGAAGGTCAGGGAGCGGAACACTCTTCTGCTCGCATGGAAAGATTTTTACAGCTTTGTGCGCAAGGCAATATGTTTATGGCGAACTGTACGACTCCTGCGAATTTCTTTCATTTATTAAGAAGACAAATGAAAGCCAAATACAGAAAACCATTAGTCGTTTTTACACCGAAAAGTTTATTGCGACATCCTTTGGTTGTTTCTTCCATGGACGAATTAGCGAATGGTGAATTCCAAACGTTAATTGACGATGCTAATGCAGATGCTTCAAAAGTGGAGAAATTGGTTTTCTGTCAAGGTAAATTCTATTATGATTTGTTGAAGAAAAAAGAAGAATTAAAGGCTGAAAATGTAGCATTGGTTCGATTGGAACAATTGTATCCTTTGGACAAAGAAAAAATCAACTCCATTTTGGAAAAATATTCCAACAAAAAACAAATCATCTGGGCACAGGAAGAACCTGAAAATATGGGTGCATGGACATTTCTTTTGAGAAAATTAAGAGAAGTTCCATTTGAATTAATTTCACCAAGAGAAAGTGCTTCTACTGCTCCTGGCTCGCATCAGGCATTTGATATGCGACATAATAACACAATTAACAAAGTTTTTGAATAAATTAGCAACCTGATCAAATTCTTTCAGAAAAATAATTAAAGTCAGAATTTGAAAAAACATTAAAATAAATACTGAACAGATATGGTATTAGAAATGAAAGTTCCTTCTCCGGGAGAATCCATCACAGAAGTAGAAATTGCATCCTGGCTTGTAAAAGACGGTGACTATGTGGAAAAAGACCAAGCGATTGCAGAAGTCGATTCTGACAAAGCAACTTTGGAACTTCCTGCCGAGGAAAGCGGGATAATTACACTGAAAGCGGAAGAAGGCGATACTGTTGCCGTAGGACAAGTCGTTTGTTTGATTGATACTTCGGCAGCAAAACCGGACGGTGCTGCTCCTGCTGAAGAAAAAAAGGAAGAAGTTAAAGAATCTCCAAAAGCGGAAGAACCTAAAAAAGAAGAAGAAAAACCTGCAACTTATGCTTCAGGAACACCTTCTCCTGCAGCCAAAAAGATTTTGGATGAAAAAGGAATAGATACTTTAGCTGTAAAAGGAAGCGGAAAAGACGGACGAATTACCAAAGAAGATGCTGAAAATGCACAAATTGCTGCGATGGGAACACCAACTGGCGGAAACCGAGGTTCGGAAAGAACCAAACTTTCTATGCTACGCAGAAAAGTCGCAGAGCGTTTGGTAGCGGCTAAAAATGAAACAGCTATGTTGACGACTTTCAACGAAGCCAACATGACACCTATCAATAAGTTGCGCAGTGAGTTCAAAGAAGAATTTAAAAATAAACACGGCGTTGGATTAGGGTTTATGTCTTTCTTCACAAAAGCAGTTGTAAGAGCTTTGCAAATGTATCCCGACGTAAATTCGATGATCGATGGAGATTATAAAATAGCATACGGTTTCTGTGACATTTCAGTTGCGGTTTCTGGTCCGAAAGGATTGATGGTTCCGGTAATGAGAAATGCAGAAACACTAAGTTTCAGAGGGATTGAAAACGAAATCAAAAGATTAGCTTTGCGCGCACGTGACGGACAAATCACAGTGGACGAAATGACCGGAGGAACTTTTACTATTTCAAACGGTGGTGTTTTCGGATCTATGTTGAGCACACCGATCATCAATCCACCTCAATCCGGAATTTTGGGAATGCACAATATCATCGAGCGACCAATTGCAGTAGATGGAAAAGTGGAAATCCACCCGATGATGTACATTGCACTTTCTTACGACCATAGAATCATCGATGGCCGCGAGTCAGTTGGATTCTTGGTTGCGGTAAAAGAAGGTTTGGAAGATCCATTGAACTTATTGATGGATGGAAATGCTAAAAAAGCTTTGGAACTTTAATAGTTTAGAAAGTATAATTTATATAGTATAAAAAAGACGGATTGATTTCCGTCTTTTTTATGCATTTTTGTATGTTTGAAAGATTAATATCTCCCCACTTAAAAAATGGTCAAAAAAAGCGTACTTGAAAAATTAAGCAACAACGAATTAGAAAAATATATTAGACAAGACAGTCGATTCATGTCAGATGCGATTCAATCTGCTTATGAAATATTAGTCCAAAGAGGACGAGTTTTTTCTGAAATCGAAATCAATGAAATTCAGGCTTTAATTGAATCAAAAAAGGAAAAAGAAAAAATAGAATCTCCACCTGCAAATGGTTGGGATAAAAATTTAGTTGAAGATGAAGCAGCTGTAAAACTCTATACCAACCAGCTGATTTGGTTTTTCTCAGTTTTATTTGGTGTTATTTTCGGGACTTTTTTACAGATATATAATTATTCAAAAATTAAAAATTACAAAGGTTTAATCATCACACTTGTATTTGGAATTCTTTATACCCTATTTCAGATTTCTTTTTCTATTTATCTACAAGATAATCCTATCAATATCAATTTTGGAAAAAGTACGTTAACCTTTTTGCTATCCGGAATTGGCGCGTCAGGTTTATTTGCAATAAGAGAATACCTAATTCCAATCAAAATCCCATACCAAAGCAAATCATTCATGATACCATTAATTATTTCTATAATCATTTACATTCCAATTCTTTTTATAATTTTTAAAGGAGTTTAGATAGAAAAGCTTTGGAACTATAATATTTTGTATGATTTAAAAATAGAAGCTGATTAGCTTCCATTTTATGTTCAAATGAAAACCCTGAAAATCAGGGGAGATTTGCAGGGTATTTCATAGTCACAAAAAGTATTTAGAGAGAGTATTTTTAATTCTTATACAAATTTAATCAAATTCATTCTTTTGTCTTTAAGGAAAATTCCTGTTTTTATACAGTCATTTTCCTGATTTTCAATTCTTCTAAAAAAAATCCCACAATTCCGGGGGTGAACC
>CALLXZ010000379.1 GCA_937875605.1 uncultured Moheibacter sp. | reverse complement strand
GGGTTATGGAAATTCCGATCCCATGCCTAGATATGAAAGGCCTGTTAATTATCTTGAATTGGAAGCAGATCTTTTAAATGAACTTTTACAGCACTTGAAAAAATGGACACCTTACGTTGAGAAATTTGGTTTATTATTAATCGAATTACATACGTTACCGCCTGATTTAACCGCTGAAAATTTAGGAGAAACGGCTGTTACAGCTTATGATGCAACGCATGGATTTTCAGACCAATATATTTTGGAAGTCGATGTTTTTCATCGGATTTGTAAAGAGTCAGGATTGAATCCTGATAGGAATTTGTTTAAGAAATTTCCTGATTCGGAATTGGCGACTGTGAGCATTAATTTATTGAGGAAATAAGTTAATTATTAATCCAATTCAATCCAAATACGGAATTAAGCGCAGCTGTTTCGGTCCGAAGTCGTTGATTTCCAAGAGAAATTCCCCTAAAACCGTTTTCTTCTGCCAGCTGAATTTCTTCTTTTGAAAAATCGCCTTCAGGACCAATTAGAATCAAGTAATCATTTTCCGGCTGGATGATTTTATGAAATTCTTTTCGTTCAAAATCGGAATCACAATGTGCAATCAGTTTTGTAGCGGAATGATTTTTCTTGATGAAATCCGTAAATTTCACCAAATCATGAATTTCCGGGATGTAGGCTTTCAGCGATTGTTTTACAGCTGAAAGAAGGATTTTTCTGGATCTTTCCAGATTGATATTCTTTCTTTCAGAATGAAAAGTTTTCAGAAATGTAATTTCATCAATCCCGATTTCCGTTGCTTTTTCCAGCAAAAATTCCATTCGTTCCATATTTTTGGTTGGAGCGATAGCGATATGAATTTTATAAGGGCGTATTTCAAAATTTTCTTGTATTTCGACTAATTCAACTTCAACTGATTTGGAATTGATTTTCAAAACAATTCCTTTTGCCATCGTACCTTTTCCATCTGTAATAGCAAGTTCTTGTCCTGTTTTCCCACGCAGCACTTTGGAGAAATGTTGGCTTTCATCGCCCGAGATCTCTGCAAAATTTCCCTGAATATTTCCTACAAATAACTGCATCAGATGGTATATTTAGAAACCGATTGTGCATCCAAACCGGCAAATTCACTTTGTTCAAATTTTAGTTGTCCTGCCATGGCAATCATCGCCGCATTGTCCGTCGTATATTCAAATTTGGGAATAAAAACATTCCACCCTTTTTCCATTTCCATTTTTTTCAAACGGTTTCGGATTTCAGAATTAGCAGAAACACCGCCTGCGATGGCAACTTGCTTGATCCCGGTTTTTTCTGAAGCGGAAATTAATTTCTGCATTAAAATATCGACAATTGTTTTTTGAATGGAAGCACATAAATCGTTTAGATTTTCCTGAATGAAATTTGGGTTTTCTTTTACTTCTTTTTGAATGAAATAAAGAATTGCTGTTTTTAATCCACTGAAACTGAAATTCAATTCCTCCACCTTGGGTTTTGAAAATTTGAATTTTTCAGGATTTCCTTCTTTGGCTAATTTGTCGATGATCGGACCTGAAGGATAATCCAATCCAAGAATTTTTCCGGCTTTATCAAATGCTTCTCCTGCAGCGTCATCAATCGTTTCGCCTAATATTTCCATATCGAAGTAATCTTTGATTTTTACGATTTGGGTATGACCGCCACTTACGGTTAAACACAAAAATGGAAATTCGGGTGAATTCTCGTTTGCATCATCAATAAAATGTGCCAAAATATGTCCCGCCATATGATTGACCTCGATCAATGGAATATCCAACGACATGCTAAGTGATTTCGCAAAACTACTTCCAACCAATAGCGAACCCATCAATCCCGGCCCACGCGTAAAAGCAATTCCACTCAATTGACCAGAATGGATTCCGGCTTGTTTCAGAGCTTCGTTTACAACGGGAACGATGTTTTGTTGATGCGCTCTCGAAGCCAACTCAGGGACAACGCCTCCGTAGCTTTGGTGTATTTTTTGATTGGCAACTACATTGGATAGAATTTTTCGGTTTTGGATAACGGCTGCAGCCGTATCATCACAAGAAGATTCAATGCCTAAAATGATGGGAAATGCACTCATTTTGTCGTTTAGAATTAATTATTTAAACTAATTTTGTTGCAAATATCGGATTAAAAGTTTGAAAGCACTCAGAAGAATTGGTCGAATCATTTTGATACCCGTAATTGCGGTGCTTACGCTTTTACTTACGTTAATGATAGCCATTCAGATTCCCTATATTCAAACTGAAATTGCCACTTATGCTGTTAAGGAATTGAACAAAACCTTTCAGACCGAAATAAGCGTAGATCGAGTTCATATCGATTTTTTTGGAGATATAAACTTGAATGGTGTCCGGGCAAAAGATGAAAAAGGAACGCAATTTGTCGATATCGAAAGAGTTCAGGCAAAGTTGAGTTTGACCGGAATCATTATGGAGCCTAATCGAATTGCTATTCGGAAATTGAATTTATTCAACCCTAAAGTTCAGGTCATTACTTACAAAGGAGATTCTATCAGTAATTTTATTTCACTTGTCAATAAATTTTCTAAATCTGAAAATAAAGAACCTTCCGATTTTAAATTGAGAGGATTTTTAAATGTAAAAGACGGAGAATTATTGATCCGAAATGAAAATCTCGAAGGTTACAAACAGGATTGGCTGGATGCTAAAAAGTTGAACATAGCCATCGAAGATTTTCGGTTGGAAAATAATGAAATCTGGGCGGATTTGAAATCAATGAATTTTGAAGGAAAACGAAATGGAGAAGATTATATCGTTGAAAATTTTTCAGGAAAAGTTCATTATTCTACACAAGAAATCAGAATTGATGAATTGGATTTAAAATCTTCTGATTCCTATCTGAACGGGCATTTGGTGCTCTCTTATAATTCTTTGGCGGATATGAAAGATTTTTTGAACAAAGTCAATTGGGATTTGGAATTGAAAGATGATTCAAAAGTTAATTTTAAAGATATTCGTTATTTCGTCGAAAATTTTGACAAGAATAGTTCGGTTGAAGTTTTGGGAAAGGTTTCAGGAACGCTGAATAATTTACAATTAACAGATTTTCAATTATCAGGAGACGGTGCATTTATTGCGGCAAAAGAACTGAGTTTAATCGATATGACGGACGGAGTCAATATTATTATCGATTCTAAATCGGTGAAAATGAAAACTTCGTATCAAGGATTAAATGCTTTGCTTCCTACTTTTATTGGTAAACGAATTCCGGATTTTATGAACCGTTTTGGAACAATGGATTATTCGGGTAATTTTAACTTAGATCCTTCCCGAATCAATTTGGACGGATACGCCATGACTTCGCTGGGTGATGCCGATTTGAAAGTTCGTTTGGATGATTACCGCGGAACGATGAAATACAGCGGAACGGTCATTGCAGATGATATAAATCTCCGACAAATTACAGAAGTGAAAGAACTTGGATTTGTGAAAGGGAAATTGAATTTTGAAGGCGTTGGAACTGATATAAAGACTTTACGTTTAAATGCTGATGGACAATTGGCGTATTTGGATTTGATGGATAAACGCTACAACAATGTGAAAGTAGACGGACGTTTGGAAAGACAGCAATTTAAAGGTTTTCTGTCCATCGATGACCCACAGCTAAGTGCAAATTACAACGGAACATTTGATTTTTCGAGAAAACCCTATAAACTGGATTTTACGTCCAACGTTCGCCATCTGAATTTGGATTATTTGGGAATTACCAAAAACATGAATGCCAAAGTAAGAGCCGATATTGTGGGTGATTTTGTATTCAGTAATCTAGATGACTTTTTAGGAGATATTCAGTTGAATAATCTTTATTTTACCTCCAAAACCGATACCATAGATGTGGCACAAGCACATATTATTTCTTCTAAAAACGGAGAAATTCAAAATCTCGACATCGATATTCCAGGATACCTGAAAGGAGAAATCAATGGAAAATATCGTTTGAGTCAATTGCCCGATGCGATTATGAATACGGTTGGTTCCACTACTTTAATGACGTATGAACCTAAAAAAGTGGATCCGAATCAGAATTTTAATTTTTATTTTGAAGTACAGCAGGATTTGTTCAGCATGTTTGATGAGAGGATTCAAGTCGCTCCGGGAACGATTCTGGATGGTCACGTAAACACAGAAACCAATACATTAATTGCTGAATTAAGTTCGAGCCAGATTGGTTACAACGGTATCAATATTTACAGTCCGCTTATCAATATTGACACGTCCAAAGACTTGGAACAAATCTATGTGCGAAGCGATAGTTTGCTTGCAAAAGGAGTGATGCTATACAACGTAAATATCCATACAACGCCTGTTCAGGACTCACTTATGGTGAAAACTGATTTTCAGATCGGAAAAGAATTTCCAATGGATTTTAACTTGAATTTGTTTCATACTACAGACGAAAATAAAAATTTAGTTTTTGGGTTTTCTCCGTCTACTATAAAGATTGATGAAACAGACTGGCATCTGAATCCTAATAATGAAAGAAATACAAACCGAGTCATTGTCAATTTTGATAAGAATTATTACGAATTGCAAGGATTGCTTTTAGAGTCTGAAGATCAAAAACTATTGCTTGACGGCTATTACGCAAGCAATACCGATTATAAATTAAATGCCGATTTGGAACAATTGGTTTTGTCCAAGATAATTCCCAAAGGTTTATTGGGTAATTTGAAAATAGATGGAATTGCCAATGGGAATATCGATGTTGTTCGAACCAAAGATGAATTCAAGCCGTTGATGGAATTGAAAATAGATCAATTGGCTTTGAACGAATATGGTTTGGGTGATTTGGGAATTAACGGTGTTTACAACGTTGCACAAAATGTATTTGACCTCGAAATGTTTCTAGAACAAGATCAAGTTCAGGTGCTATATGTGAATGGTTATATAGACAATAAACCGGACAAACCGGAAATTAATCTGGTTGCGAGTTTGGATGATTTAAATTTTAAATTTGTAGAAAGTTTCCTTTCGGCAGCGATGAGCAATGTCCGAGGGATGGTTTCCGGAAATATGCGTTTTACAGGACCGATTGATTCTCCGAATTTTGAAGGAATGTTGGATTTGGCAAATTTAGGATTTACTGTTGATTTCCTGAATGTGGATTAT
>CALLXZ010000378.1 GCA_937875605.1 uncultured Moheibacter sp. | reverse complement strand
ATTACGATTTCTGCTTATTTCGCAAAAAACTATTTGATTTCCGGCTATTTATTTTATCCGACCGAATTTTTAGGTTCCGTCCTAAATCCCGACTGGAAAACCGCTCCCGAGCTCCAGCGATTTTTCTTTAAAGAAATCAGCGAACATGCACTTTCCATGAAAAATTCAATTGAAATTGAAAAATTAACAACTTTTGAGTATTTCAAAAACTGGCTATTGGAACCGGGATTGCGAAGTATTTTCAATAAATTGATTATCCTTTTATTATTGATCTTTCCTATTTACATCCGAAAAAACAAAACGCTATTTTGGTTGTATATTTATGCATTGGTTCAGTTTGGAATTTTGTTTTTCACCTCGCCTCAATACCGCTTTTTTATACCACTTATCACCGGAATGAGTTTGTATATTTTAGCGAAATTAATATTGAATTCTCCTAAAATTGTCATTCCTGTTTTTTCTCTTTTTAGCTTGATTACCATTGTTCCTCTGGTGTTTTCGCTTAATGTATCTCAAATCAAAAACAGTGAATTTATGCCGGACAAACTGGAAGCTTATCAAATTCAAAACTTTGTAATTCCTTCAAAAAATTCGCTTCATCAATTTGAATACGAAACTATTAACGAAGGAAATTTAATCTACAATTCACCTGTCGGACAAAAAGAATTTTTCTGGATTTCGGGAGATGGGGAATTGCCAACTGTCAACAAAGAAATGATCGATTATTTTAAAAAATGGTACAAAGTCCGTCCACAATTACGAACCGGAAATCTGAATGACGGATTTTATGCTGAAAAATTAACCCAATGAATTTCGAAGAACTTAAATCATTTTTAGACGAAAAAGTCTTGTTGTACAACCAGCCTAAATTCATCGAATCCGATCCGATTCAGATTCCGCATCGGTTTGAGTTGAAAGAAGACATCGAAATTTCCGGATTTCTTGCTGCTACGATGGCTTGGGGAAATCGAAAAATGATCATCAATAAACTGAATGATCTGATGAACCGAATGGGAAATTCCCCCTATGATTTTGTGATGAATTATTCGGAAGAAGAATTTGAGAAAATCGAATCTTTCAAACACCGAACG
>CALLXZ010000377.1 GCA_937875605.1 uncultured Moheibacter sp. | reverse complement strand
CGAGTTGAAAAAAGATAAATTCTATGTAACACAAGGATTTTTAGGTTCGGATCCCAATTATTTCACAACCACATTAGGTCGGGAAGGTTCAGATTATACAGCAGCCATCATTGCTTATTGTATGGATGCGGAAAGTATGACTATCTGGAAAGATGTTCCCGGAGTTTTGAATGCGGATCCTCGCTATTTTGACGATGCAAAATTACTGAATAAAATTTCGTTTGAAGAGGCAATCGAACTGGCGTATTACGGCGCTTCAGTCATCCATCCGAAAACCATGCAACCGCTTCGTCAGAAAGGAATTCCGTTTTTTGTCAAATCTTTTTTACATCCGGAAAATCCCGGAACCGAAATTCAGAAAAAACTGCGTTTGGAGCCAAGCATTCCGTGTTATATCGTTAAAAAAGAACAGCATTTAGTTACGTTGACGACTTGTGATTTCTCCTTTATAACCGAAGATAAAATCAGTGCGATTTTTAATTTACTACATTCGTTAAAAATCAAAGTCAATATGATGCAGAATTCCGCTATTACCCTTTCACTTTGTTTGGAAGATAAATATGGAAAGTTGGATGACTTTCTGGAGAGTTTGACGAAAGCCTATCAGATTGAAATTGAAAAAAATGTATCTTTATACACCATTAGACATTTCGATGAAAAATCTTCTTATACTTTTTACAAAGGAAATGAGTTATTACGTCAAATCATCAAACACACTTTGCAGATAATTGTGAAAGAAGCATGATTTTAGTAAGCACAAAAGATATTTATCAGGCATCAGGCCTCAAAAAGATAGGACTGGTGGGTTATCCGTTGGCATGGCTTTATAAAAATTTAGGAGGAATTTCCAAGTTGAATTCACTTTACGCAGGAGGTTTCGAAAAAAATGCTCCGGACTTTTTACAGTATTTGTTAGAAGACTTGGAAATCAAATATGAATTGCATGAAGTAGATCTGAACCGAATCCCAAAAGAAGGACCTTTTGTTATTGTTTCCAATCATCCGCTGGGTGGACTTGATGGAATTCTCATGATGCACACGATCGGACAAATTCGTCCTGATTTTAAGGTAATGGGTAATTTTCTGCTTCATAAAATCAAACCGCTCGAACCGATGGTGATCGCAGTAAATCCTTTTGAAACTCGAAAAGAAGTGTATAGCAGCAGTTCGGGAATGCGGGAAGCGATAAGACATATCCGTGATGGAGGTTGCCTGGGAATTTTTCCGGCAGGAGAAGTTTCGAGGAAAGATGAAGAAGGAAATATCATAGACCGAAAATGGCAGGAATCGGCCATCAAATTGATAAAAAAATTAAATGTTCCGATTATTCCGATGTATTTTCGGGCACGCAACAGTCCGGTTTTTTATCGCGTGGCAGCTATGAGTCCGAATTTACAAACGGCCATGTTACCTTCGGAAATGGTTCGTCCGAGAACCAAACCAATTCAAATACGTATCGGGAAGCCTATTTTGTCCAAACAACAACAAGAATTTGAAGACGTAGAATTGTTTTCGGAATTTTTACGGAAGAAAACCTATGCGCTTTCTACGTATTATACGCAGAAAAAATCCTTGTTGATGGAAACTTTAAAAATTCCAACCACCATCGCCATCAATGCGACTAATAAAAAGCCAAAAACTATCATAGCGGAAACGCCCAAAGAATTAATTCTGAACGAGATAAATGAACTGAGGAAGACAGAGGATTTGGTTTTGTTTAAGAATAATAACTACGAATGTTTTTTTACAAAAGCGCATGAAATACCGAATATTCTCAGGGAAATCGGACGTTTGCGAGAGTTGACTTTCCGTGAAATAGGCGAAGGAACGAACCAGGAAATCGATTTGGATCGCTATGATGTCCATTATCACCATATGTTTTTATGGGACGAGGACACTAAACAGATTGTAGGAGCTTATCGGATGGCCCTTGGAAAAGAAGTGTATGAGCAGTTTGGGGTCAATGGATTTTATCTGCATGAACTTTTTCATATAGAGCCGGAGTTGCATCCGTTTTTCAAGAAATGCATCGAAATGGGAAGAGCATTTGTGGTACCAGAGTATCAGCAAAAACCGATGCCTTTGTTTTTGCTTTGGCGCGGAATTGTCCATGTAACACTACGAAATCCGGAAGAAAAATACATAATAGGAAGTGTTTCTATTTCCAATCAGTTTTCCGATTTTTCAAAATCTCTGATGATTGAATTCATGAAATCGCATTATTACGATCCGTATGTTGCGCAATATGTTCGACCTAAAAATGAGTTCAAAATCAAATTGAAAGATGAAGACAAAGAATTCTTTTTTGATGAAGCCGAAGCGGATTTGAATAAGTTTGATAAATTAATTGATGAAATCGAACCCAATGTTTTACGACTTCCGGTTTTGATTAAAAAATACATCAAACAAAATGCAAAATTAATAGGATTCAATGTTGATCCGAAATTTAATGATGCTATAGACGGCCTTATGTACATCCGCATTTCGGATTTGCCTGAAAATACCGTGAAGCCGGTGTTAGAGGAATTTCAG
>CALLXZ010000376.1 GCA_937875605.1 uncultured Moheibacter sp. | reverse complement strand
CCGGATTGGAACGAGGTGATATTTTTACACGTATCAATGGAAATCAATTGACCGATAGTAATTACGTTAGCCTTTTAGCACAAAACAGCGCAACATTTGGTTTGGGGTATCTTCAGAACGGAGAATTGTTTAATTCAAATGAAGAAGTGACACTGACAAAAGTAGAAATTCAGGAAAATCCGGTTTATTATAGCAATGTAATTGCGATTAATTCTCATAAAATCGGGTATCTGGTTTACAATGGTTTCCGTGCGAATTTTAACGATGAACTCAACGATGTCATCGGACAATTAAAAGCCCAAGGAATTACCGATCTGATTTTGGATCTTCGTTATAACGGAGGCGGTTCTGTACAGACTTCGGCTTATTTGGCGAGTATGATTACCGGACAATTTAACCAACAGGATTTCACGAAATTGACTTTTAATTCAAAAGTTTCATCCAATGATACTACGTATAAATTTGAAAATCAAGGAAAAACCTACAATGATACTTTAGAAGAAAACGGAACTTTTGTGCTTCAACATTTGAATTTGGATAAAATTTATGTACTAACCACCGGAAATTCTGCTTCGGCAAGCGAAATGCTGATCAGTTGTCTGAAACCGTATATAGATGTGGTGACAATTGGAACGAAAACTTACGGAAAAACAGTGGGTTCGATTACACTTTACGATTCTCCTCAGGATTACTTTACTTCTAAAGAAAACATAAATACTTCTCATACCTGGGCGATGCAACCGATTGTGTTTGATTATAAAAATGCACAAAATCAGTCAAGCCCAACTTTTGGAATTATTCCCAATCAGGAAATAAACGAAATCAGTTATCTGGAAAATCTACCTGCTTTGGGAAGTCAGGACGAACCTTTACTTGCAACCGCAATCAGTATGATTACAACTCCTAAAACCGGAACGCAGCTTCTACCGAACTTTAGTTCAACTCTTTTTAAAACTTCACAGAATTTGGAAAGATTTGGAGCGGAAATGTATTTGGATAAAGGTTTTCCATTAAATCCGTAGTTTGCGTTATATTTGCTGACCGTTATGAGTATTGAAATCAAAGAAATCCACTCGCAAAGAGAGTTAAGAGATTTTGTGAAATTCCAGATGGAATTGTACAAAGGAAATCCCTATTTCGTTCCCGGATTGATGGTGGACGAAGTGAACAGCTTGGATGCATCGAAAAATCCGGCTTTCAAATTTGCGAAAGCCCGTTATTTTTTGGCGTACAAAGACGGAAAAGTTGCGGGTAGAGTTTCCGCCATCATCAACCACATAGAAGTCAATGAATTGAATATCAAAAAACTTCGTTTCGGATGGTTGGATATGATTGACGATCTGGAAGTGACCAAAGCTCTTTTTTCCAAATTGGAAGAAGTTGGAAAAGAAAACAGTTTGGAATTTATGGAAGGTCCGATGGGTGCTTCCAATCTGGAAAAAGCCGGAATGCTGACCTTTGGATTTGACCGTATCGCTACCGCAATCGGGCAATATAACTTCAGTTATTATCCTGAACATCTTGAAAAATTAGGATTTGTAAAAGAAAAAGAATGGGTGGAAAATTTCATCCATGCCCCAGAAACCATTTCCGATAAAATCCATCAGTTTTCCGATTTGGTAAAAGAAAGGTACAATTTAAAGGTTTTACATTTCAAATCGGCCAAAGAAATGCAACCGTATATAAAACCGGTTTTTGATCTTTTGGAAGAATCGTATAAAGAACTCGAAACCTTTGTGCCGATTTCGGAGGAACAAAAAGCATTTTATGCTAAGAAGTATTCGACCATTTTAAATCCTGATTTTATTACATTTATCGAAGACGAAGAAGAGTTGGTCGCTTTTGCCATCACGATGCCTTCTTTTGCCAAAGCACTTCAAAAAGCAAAAGGAAAATTTCTTCCGTTTGGATGGTATCATTTGATGAAAGCGCAGAAAAAAAACGATACGGTGGAATTTGTTCTGATTGGTGTTCATCCGAAATACCAACGAAAAGGTATTACCGCCATTATTTTTAAAGAAATGTACGAAACCTTCCGAAAACACGGTATTAAATATCTGGAAACCAATCCTGAATTAGAAGAAAACCAAAGTGTTCAGCTTTTATGGAAAGATTATAATCCGGTTTTGCATAAAAGAAGAAAGACTTTCAAGAAGAGTATTTAGCATATTGATTTTGATTGCTTAGTACCTCGCAATGACTTGTGTTTTGTCATAGCAAGCACAATGAATCGTATAATCTCTCATTTTACAAGAACCTTCTCAAATTTTGCTTTCAACTTGAAATCTAAAACCTGAAACGTTAATTTTAGCGCGGATGGAAGTGAATACAAGGCGGCCTTTTTAGGAGTAGAAAACGTAGTGAAACTTTTTTGTATATTAAAAAGTGGAAAAAGATAGAAACGGAGAGCCAGATAATTTCCCTAAAAAACTCTATAATTTTGTTAAATACATATGATGAAAAGGTTTTTTGAGGATTTTTATTTTTTGTTGGTTATATTTGTGAAATGAATTTTTCGGTTGTACTACCTGCTTTTATCAGTTTCGAAGAGTTGACGGTAATCCTGATTTTATCGGTCGTGATTTTCGGTCCTAAGAAGATTCCTGAAGTTGCGAGAGGTCTCGGCGAGGGACTGCGTGCGATGAAAAGAGCAACGGAAGATATCAAACGGGAAATCATGAATCCCGTGGACGAAATCAATCCCATAAAGGGAATTCAAGATACCATCCAAAAATCTAAAGACGAACTGACCGAATCCATGACCAATTTACCTGACCCAAAAAAGGAATTAGAAGATACTTTGGATGATGTCGTGGGTCCCATAAAACGTGAGCGATAGTGCAGGAAATCATCCAGTTAGATAAAGATTTATTTTTATTTCTTAATACGCAAGGTACGGTTGCCTGGGATGGTTTTTGGAAATTTTTGTCAGAAAGATCCTATTGGATTCCTTTGTACATCACACTTCTTTATTTGTTATACCGAAATTTCGGATTAAAAAAAACTTCATTGATTTTAGGACTTACGTTATTGATGGTTTTGTTTACCGATCAAATAACCAATCTTTTCAAAGATGGGTTTGCTCGTCCGCGTCCTTGTTTTACACCTGAGTTTGAAGGAATCATGCGTGGAGTTGGATGCGAAAGACGAGGGAGATTTGGCTTTACTTCAGCTCATGCTTCTAATCATTTTGGGATTGCTTTATTATTAGGATTGATTTTCAAAAAACAGTATAAATGGATGCTTGCTATATTGCTAATTTGGGCAGCGTTTATTTCATATAGCAGGATTTATCTAGGTGTTCACTTTCCTTTGGATGTGATCTGTGGTGGGCTTATGGGACTTTTGCTGGGATTTGGATTTTTCAAATTGTACCAATTCCTGATTCGGAAATATGAGATTTATTTTTCGGAAAGTAGTAACAGCTGTTCTACAGGGTCATTGTAAAATTCTACAGACTTGGACTTACCTCTAAATTTTATAAAGAATAAATAAGAAATTCTTTTTCAAGTGAATTGAAATTTCGAATGATTAAATTTGAGAAATCTTAGGTGTTTTTCTTTTTTTGTCGTTTCTTCAAAATTTTCAGGACATCACGAAGTTTGAATCCTCTTGCATGAAGCGACATTAAATAATAAAAAAAGACATCAGCGGCTTCTTCCAGAAAATTCTGATCACTTCCTTGTTCGGAAGCGATAACCATTTCGACAGATTCTTCTCCCATCTTTTTGGCAATCTGTGAAGTGCCGCGCTGGTAATAGCGTTTGATTTTATCTTCAGGAGCATCAGGTCGCTTACCGTTTTCTATTTTTTCCTCTAACTTTTTCAGATAGGGAAAATCTTTTACAGCTTCCGTTTTTTTTGGTGTTTCCATTTACGTTTTCTGAATCGTAAAAATATCAAAAAAACTGTGAAGTTTCCAACGAAAAAATTGGATTTTTCTAAAATAAAAAAAGCGGATTTTACTCCGCTTCATTTTTTTTAAATTTCTTCTCTTATCTTTCTGTCACTTCGCTTTTTATGAATGATGACCCGCTCATTGGACGAAGTATCCATTTTTTCTTTTGATTCCCATGCAAATAGTTTGAAAGAATATTCATGTTTATCCAAAAGATAATCATACGGTCCTTTCGGAGAAATTAATTTGACCAAAACCGGTGCCATTTCCAGTGAAATAAAAACGCCCATGATGAACAAAGAAGCAATTCCAAGTATTTTATTATTATGTGTCAATTCACTCAATGCCTGCATGCGAGCTGCAAATCCGGTAAAGCCTTCTTCTGTGGGTTTGGCAGCATCCAATTCTTTTTGTTTGTTTTCACTTAATGCATCAATTTCATTATCCAATTCGCTGAGTCTTGGCTGCATCTGAGCCATATACGCATCCAATTCTTCTTTTTTAGATTTCTTCAACTCCTCTTTGCGTTTAGCATTGGGACCATATCCGACTTTTCCGGTAGTCGTTTCAGTTGCGGTTCCGACTACTTCTTTTTCCAATTCAGTAGAAGCAGAATTGTATTCCTCACGCAAAGAATTAATCCGTTTGTAAATATCATTTCGTTCATTGGTAAAACTGCCTGCTAATTGTGCATAACGGGTATTAACCGAATCCTGTAATTCTGTTTTATTTCGGTTAATAATGACATTTAATTGTTTATCAATTTCCTTTTGAAAAATTCTTAGTTCCAAAGGCTTCGCAATTACAACTCCGAGAAGTGCAGCTAAAATAATTCGGGGAGTAGCTGCGAAAAACTGACGAAAGAAATTACCGGATTTCCGCATAGATGCGACAATAAATCGGTCGAGATTAAAGATCATCAAGCCCCATAAAATCCCGAAACCTATCGCTGCCCAAATATTATCAAAAACTGAATATAAAGCATATCCCGAAGATAATGCTGCCAGAATCGCCGTAAACAAAATCACACCTCCGATTCCCGTATGTTTGTTAATTTCAGTAGGAGATTTTTCCAATAATTTAATGTTGCTTCCGGAGCAAATCAATAAAAGTTTTTCAAACCAATTCATAAGAAGGTACTTTGTTTTACAAGTTAGTATTAAATATCATGCCAAATATTATCGTTTAGTTAAAAAAATATATTTTATAATTTCTTATATTTAAAACATCTAAACTCTACTTTGACAATGAACATGAAATCTTTCCAGGATGCATTAAAATCAATTACCGATTATAAAAGTGATGAACACCCAATATACAATACTGTAAATGAAGAAAACAATCCTTTAAATTTTCTACATAGCAAGAGCCAAAATTTAAAACTTACGTATGCTGAGAAAATCCTTATAACTGAAGGAAGTAAGTTGGG
>CALLXZ010000375.1 GCA_937875605.1 uncultured Moheibacter sp. | reverse complement strand
AAGGCGAAAAAATTGCTTATTTAAAAGCATTGGGTGCCAAAGTTTTTATTTGTCCGGCAAATGTACCGGCTGACGATCCTAAATCTTATTATGAAGTTGCCAAAAGAATTGCGGAAGAAACACCCAATTCAATCTACATCAATCAGTATTTTAATTTAAAAAATATTGAAGCCCATTATTTAACTACCGGGCCAGAGATTTGGAAGCAGACACAAGGGAGGATCACACATCTGATTGCGTGCTGTGGTACTGGCGGAACGCTTTCAGGTTCGGCGAAATATCTGAAAGAACAAAATCCCTCCATAAAAATCATAGGCGTAGATGCCTATGGTTCAATTCTGAAGAAATACCACGAAACGGGAGAAGTTGATAAAAATGAAATTTATCCGTACAGAATAGAAGGTTTAGGAAAGAATTTAGTTCCGGAAGCAACCGATTTTGATCTCATCGATAAATTTGTGAAAGTTACGGATGAGGAGAGTGCTTATACGACACGTGAAATTGCTTTGAAAGAAGGAATCATGAGCGGATATACAAGTGGAGCAGTTGTTCAGGCTTATAAACAATTGGCAGGTGAATTTTCGAAAGACGATTTTGTTGTTTTAATTTTTCCGGATCATGGTTCCCGTTATATCACGAAAGTATTTAGTGATGAATGGATGGAAGAACAAGGATTTACAAATAGCCGTTTGAATGGATTGGAGTCCAATGCGACTGTCCAATACGTGAAATAAAATGAAAATTATATTAATTTGAAATAATCAAAATGCTCCCAATTTTAAATTGTGGAGCATTTTACTTAGTTAGACTTACTTAATACAAAATACGATCATGGATATATTTGAAAGAATTAAAAAGAATCCCGGTCCTTTGGGACAATTTGCTGATTATGGAGAAGGATATTTTATCTTCCCTGAATTGGAAGGAGAAATGGGACCTCGCATGAAATTCAAAGGGAAAGATGTAGTGGTTTGGAGTTTAAATAATTATTTGGGATTAGCTAACCATCCCGAAGTACGAAAAGCCGATGCCGATGCTGCTGCCAAATATGGAATGGCTGCGCCTATGGGAGCTCGTGCTATGACTGGACAAACGACGTATCATCAACAATTGGAGAGTGAGTTGGCTGAATTCGTAGGAAAAGAATCTGCTTATTTGTTAAACTTTGGCTATCCCGGGATGGTTTCGGCTATCGATGCTTTGGTGTCTAAAAATGATGTAATCGTTTATGACCAAGAGTGTCATGCCTGTATAGTGGATGGTGTACGTTTACATTTCGGGAAACGATTTACGTTCATTCATAACGATATGGACAGTTTGAAAAAGAATTTAGCTCGTGCAACAAAAATTACCGAACAAACCGGTGGCGGGATTCTTGTCATTACGGAAGGTGTTTTCGGGATGATGGCGGAACAAGGAAAGCTAAAAGAAATTTGTGATTTGAAAAAAGAATTCAATTTTCGTCTTTTAGTGGACGATGCACATGGATTTGGAACTTTGGGTAAAACAGGAGCAGGAGCAGGAGAGGAGCAAGGCTGTCAAGATCAGATAGATGTTTATTTTTCTACATTTGCTAAATCAATGGCTGGTTTTGGTGGATTTTTTGCCGGAGACAAGTCGGTTATCCGTTATTTACAGTACAATTTACGTTCGCAAATCTTTGCAAAATCACTTTGTATGCCTATGACCATTGGTGGTTTGAAACGATTGGAATTATTGAAAACAAGACCCGAATTAAAAAATAAATTATGGGAAAATGTTGAAAAAATCCAAGCTGGTCTACGTGCAAGAAATTATAATTTAGGTTTGACTAATACTCCGGTAACACCAATCATCTTAGAAGGAAGTCCGATTGAAGCAACGATTATGGCTAAAGACCTTAGAGAAAATCACGGTGTTTTTGTTTCGGTGGTGGTCTATCCGGTAATTCCGAAAGGAACGATCATTTTCCGAATCATTCCTACGGCTGCTCACACAGATGAGGACATTGAGTTTACGTTGAATGCTTTTGACTCCATTCGTGAAAAACTGGATTCAGGTTATTATAAAAAGGCTGCCGAACAAATGGATGTAGATTATGTTCAGTACTAAAAAAAACAAAGATTAATCAACATAAAATCCCTGTAAACCTCAATTTTACAGGGATTTTTGTAAATAAATGTAATGATTGGAATTTAGTATTGTAAATATTGAATGTCCAAATCAAGGTCTTCATCATCAGAACCAAAAATTCCCTCACTGAAAACGGAATAAGCTGAACCACCGCTAAACGAAACATTTTTTGAAAAAATGGTGTCTTGGGTCTCAGAATTTATCAAGTACAATTTTTTATTATTTACTCGGTCAATTTCCATAAAGGAAGAAGCATTTCTGAAATTAAAAGTTCCCAAATCACCTTCTATTCCTTCAATTGCCAATTTTACAGAAGGAGTATTATGTGAAAGCTGAATAAAACGGATTTTCGTTTTCAACTGGCTGGAAGGTGCAGTTGGATTATCTGAATACGCCAATAATTCAATGTTTTCAGGCGTATTTACGGCAAAAACACTGTATAATTTATTTAATTCCACATTCAGACTTATCGTATCTAAATCAGTAGAAGAATTGCCAGAACGAACTGTTAAAGTTTTGCTTCCGATTTCAACGGGAGCATAATTAAAGAATTGGTTATAATTCAAAGGGTTATTATTAAACACTTCATTATTTGCATACAATCTCAAACCCGTAGAACCGGGAGAAACATTAGTAAACAAAATATAGCCTGCATTCTCAGGAACTACAACCCCATTATCATCATCATTATTTAAACAAGAAGTTATAGAAAAACTTGCTAACATCATAACGCCTAACTTGCTTAAATTTTTAATTTTTTTAATTTCTCTCAACATTTTTTTTAATTTTCTATACCATAGATGAAATCATAACGAAAAGGTTGCGTCTTCATTGCAATTTTTATCGAATTGATTCAATTGAACTCATATTTAATTGTTAATTTTGTAATTCAATTTCAACCAAAAATTATTATATGAATTCATTTGATGTTACCGTCATAGGAGCGGGACCCGGAGGATATGTAGCGGCAATTCGTAGTGCACAATTAGGATTTAAAACCGCCATTATTGAAAAATCAAATTTAGGAGGAACCTGTTTAAATGTAGGTTGTATTCCATCTAAAGCGTTGTTGGATTCATCCGAACATTATCATAATGCAGTTCATAATTTTAGCGCGCATGGAATCGATATAGAAGCACCAAAGGTGAATTTCGGACAAATGATTCAGCGAAAAAGAGAAGTGGTGGATGCAAATGTCAAAGGAATTGAGTATTTGATGGGGAAAAATACAATTACCGTTTTTAATGGAGCAGGATCTTTCAAAGATGCTACCCATTTAGTTGTAACGAAAGAAGATGGTTCGACCGAAGAAATCGAATCCAAACATATAATCATCGCAACCGGTTCTTATTCAACCGAATTACCTTTTGCAAAAACGGATAAAGAACGAATTATCACTTCTACCGAAGCCTTGGAATTAAAAGAAATTCCCAAACATTTAGTAGTAATTGGCGGGGGAGTAATTGGATTGGAATTGGGTTCCGTTTATTTACGTTTAGGTTCGGAAGTTACGGTTGTAGAGTATTTAGACCGAATCATTCCGGGAATGGACGGTACTTTGTCAAAAGAATTAACCAAAGTTTTGAAAAAGCAAGGAATGAAATTCCATACATCTACCAAAGTAACAGAAGTAACCAATAACGGATCAAACGTAACGGTGAAAGCCGAAGATAAAAAAGGAGAACAATTAACTTTCGAAGGAGATTATGTATTGGTTTCGGTAGGTAGAAGTCCTTATACAGATGGATTGGGGTTGGAAAATGCCGGAATTGAAACAGATGAACGCGGTCGCATCAAAACCAATTCACATCTTCAAACCAATGTTTCCAATGTTTATGCAATCGGAGATGTCGTGGCAGGAGCCATGTTAGCGCACAAAGCAGAAGAGGAAGGCGTGTTGGTAGCAGAACAACTAGCGGGACAAAAACCGCATATTGATTATAATTTAATTCCAGGAGTGGTTTATACTTGGCCGGAAGTTGCCGGAGTAGGTAAAACGGAAGAACAATTAAAAGAAGCCGGAGTAGCTTATAAAACCGGTTCGTTTCTTTTCCGAGCATTGGGTAGAGCCAGAGCCAGTATGGATTTAGATGGATTTGTAAGAATGTATTCCGATGAAAAAACTGATGAGATATTGGGAATTCACATTATCGGTGCACGTGCCGCTGATTTGATTGCGGAAGCCGTTGTGGCAATGGAATACAGAGCATCTGCTGAAGACATTGCACGCATGAGCCATGCACATCCAACATTTGCAGAAGCCATGAAAGAGGCCGCTTTGGATGCAACAGGAAAAAGATCAATTCATTCTTAGAAATAATAAAATACCATATAAAAATCCGATCACTTCGAGAACCTCAGTGATCGGATTTTTATTTTTAGAATAAATGAATTCTTATCCTTTAGTAAAAAGTTTTGAAATAAATTTCCAGATAAACAATAAAATGATTGCACCTCCGATGGTGAAAATCCAATCAGAAATACTCAAAAAATTTAATTCGTGGTCGCTGTCAAGTCCTATCCAAGTCCGCATGTTGTGTCCCAAGTAAGCACCTACAATACCGATAATTGCTGTAATGATGAATCCGCCCGGATCTTTTCCCGGAACGATGGCTTTTGCAATTCCAGCCGCAATCAGACCAAATACCAAATAAACCAGAAAACTCCATACGCCGTCTATGGCGCCGAAAATAAGTACAGATGTTGTGTCCATAAATTTTTAAGATTTTAATTTAATCAAATTTAATAATTAATTTTAAATCAACTGCAAATTCTAACTTTCAACATAATTCACTCAAATAATGTAATTTTGCAACCAAATTTTAATACGAAATGTCACTAATCAAATCCATATCAGGCATCCGCGGAACCATCGGCGGGAAAATCAACGATAATTTAACGCCCATAGACACAGTAAAATTTGCTGCAGCTTACGGAACATGGCTCAAAACCAATTCAGCAAAAGAAAAATGGAAAGTAATCATCGGACGCGATGCACGAATTTCCGGTGGTATGATTTCCCAATTGGTAAGTTCAACCTTACAAGGATTGGGAATTGACGTAGTGGATTTAAGGCTTTCTA
The DNA here is from genome assembly GCA_937875605.1 of uncultured Moheibacter sp. Classification (GTDB taxonomy): domain Bacteria; phylum Bacteroidota; class Bacteroidia; order Flavobacteriales; family Weeksellaceae; genus Moheibacter. The sequence continues at coordinate 606 of CALLXZ010000375.1, read as the reverse complement.
CCACGCCAACGGTAGAGGTAATGGTTCCCTATTTTAAAGCAGATGGCGGAATTATTTTAACAGCAAGCCATAATCCAAAACAGTGGAATGCTTTGAAATTATTAAATGCCAAAGGCGAATTTGTCTCCGGAGATGATGGGGCCGAAATTTTGAGAATTGCAGAAGCAGATGAATTTGATTTTGCGGAAGTCGATGATTTAGGACAATATGAAATTTTTGATGATGCCATTCAAATCCACATTGACCAAATTTTAGCATTGCCATTGGTCAACGCAGAAGCCATTGCCGAAAAGAAATTCAAAGTAGTAATTGATGCTGTGAATTCTACAGGTGGAATTTCCATTCCGCCACTTTTAGATAAATTAGGAGTGGAATATGTGAAAATGTATTGTGAACCGACAGGACATTTCCCACATAATCCCGAACCGTTAAAAGAACATTTGACCGATATTTCGAAAAAAGTAGTGGAAGAAAAAGCCGATTTCGGAATCGTTGTTGATCCTGATGTGGATCGTCTGGCGATTATTTCAGAAGATGGAGAAATGTTCGGAGAAGAATATACTTTGGTCGCAGTTGCAGATTATGTTTTGGGAAAAACGGCTTCAG
>CALLXZ010000374.1 GCA_937875605.1 uncultured Moheibacter sp. | reverse complement strand
TGAGAAAAATCTGGAAATTCCTAAAAAAAACATTTGTTATCCTTTTCGTTGCGCAATTGGTTTACATTGTTGTATTGAAATGGATAAATCCACCAATCACGATTACACAAATCAATAGTTTGATTGAAGGCAATGGTTTGCATAGAGATTATATTTCCTGGGATGAAATGCCAAAATCTGCAAAATTAGCGGCAATAGCATCAGAAGATCAGTTGTTTGCGACACACAGTGGATTTGATAAAAAACACATCGAAAAAGCATTGAAATTCAATGAAAAAAATGATGGAAAAAAGATGCGGGGTGCCAGTACAATTTCGCAGCAAGTTGCCAAAAATGTATTTCTATGGCAGGGAAGAAGTTGGTTTAGAAAAGGATTGGAAGCGTATTTTACCTTTATGATTGAATTGGTTTGGGGAAAAGAGCGGATTTTAGAAATGTATCTGAATGTTTCGGAAACCGGAATCGGGACATTTGGGATCGAAGCTGCTTCTCAACGTTATTTTAAAAAACCGGCTTCCAAACTTACCAAAAATGAAGCCGCAAGAATTGTAGTCAATCTTCCCAATCCTAAAAAATACAGAGTGAATCCGCCGAGTGGTTATGTAAGCAAACGTGCCGGTTGGGTGGAGAGACAGATTCGGAATTTGGAAGGGGATGCCGACATCAAAGAATTACTCAAATAGTAATCTTTATACATTTTAGGTTGTACAATTCTACATAGAAAACCTTAATTTTGCGCAAACTTCGCACAATGACAAACGGAATCATCATTTTGGACTTCGGTTCGCAGTACAATCAATTAATAGCCAGAAGAATACGTGAATTTGGGGTTTATGCCGAAATTCTTCCATTTAATGCTAAGATTGAAGAAATTTTAAGCAAAAAACCCAAAGGAATCATTTTATCAGGTGGGCCATCTTCGGTTTTTGCGGAAGATGCAGCATTGGTGGAGAAAGATTTATACGAACAAAATATTCCGGTTTTCGGGATTTGTTACGGAATGCAGCTGACAGCACATCTTATGGGTGGAAAAGTGAAAAAAGGTGAAAAAGGTGAATACGGAAAATCGGAATTTAGCATCACAGATGCTTCTGTTTTGTTTCAAAACGTACCACAAACGTCAACAGTTTGGATGAGTCATTTTGATGAAGTAGCTGAACTTCCTGCCGGATTTAAATTGGCAGGAAAATCCAATATTGATATTGCTTCCATTGTAAACGAAGAAAAGAAAATATATGCCGTTCAGTTTCATCCGGAAGTTTCGCATACCGAATTTGGAACAAAGATTTTAGAGAATTTTGTGTTCAACATTTGCCAATGTGAAAAGAATTGGGAATTGGGCGATTTTATCACTTCAGAAGTTCAGCGAATCAAAGAAGTTGTCGGAGATAAAAAAGTCATTTTAGGATTGTCAGGCGGTGTAGATTCTTCTGTAGCAGCGGTTTTAATCCATAAAGCAATTGGAGATCAGTTGACGTGTATTTTTGTGGATACTGGGCTTTTGCGTAAAGATGAAGGAATAAAAGTAATGGAGAATTATGGAAAGCATTTCCAAATGAACATCAAAATGGTGGATGCCAGAGATCAATTTCTGTCAAAATTAAAAGGAATTTCCGATCCGGAACAAAAACGAAAAATCATCGGTCATGAATTCATCGAAATCTTTGATGCCGAATCCCATAAATTTGAAGATGCCGAATTTTTGGCGCAAGGAACGATTTATCCGGATGTGATCGAATCTCAATCGGTAAAAGGTCCTTCGGCGACCATAAAATCGCATCATAACGTGGGAGGATTACCTGAGAAAATGAAAATGAAATTATTGGAGCCGCTTCGTGAATTGTTCAAAGATGAAGTTCGAAAAGTAGGAGTAGAATTGGGAATTCCAAGAGAATTGGTATATAGACATCCGTTTCCGGGACCGGGATTGGGAATTCGGGTTTTGGGTGAAGTAGACGAAGAAAAAGTGAAAATTTTACAAGAAGCCGACGATATTTTCATTCAGGAATTATATAAGCATAATTTATATGATGAGGTAAGTCAGGCATTTGTAGTGCTTTTACCGGTAAAATCAGTCGGGGTGATGGGTGATGAAAGAACGTATGAATATACGGCGGTTGTTCGTTCGGCAAATACGATTGATTTTATGACAGCAACCTGGTCCAAATTAC
>CALLXZ010000373.1 GCA_937875605.1 uncultured Moheibacter sp. | reverse complement strand
TAGTTGCCGATGCAAGTGATACTCAGTGGGACTCTGCAGTATTTTTAGAAGCAGGATCTTTTAATTTAGGATCAACCATCGTGGATGAAAATGGAATTGACATAGGGGAAGATTTGATGATCTGTGGACAGGATGAATTTACTTTATATGTAAATGTTGATGATCCAAATATAGATTTACAATGGCTGTTCAATGGAGCGCCTATTGCAGGAGCCAACTCAAATTCATTGACAATTACAGAATCAGGTCTTTATACAATTGAAGTAATAAGTGGAGACTGTTCTGCTTCAGATGAAGTAGCCATAATGTTTGGTGATTTGCAAATCAATGTAACTGCTTCCTCAATAGAGGAAATAGATGTCGATGGAGATGGATTAGAAATATTTAATTTAACTGAAGTAGAATCTCAAATTGTAGATAATTCTGCAGAATATACTTTCTCCTATTATCAAAATCAAAATGACGCAGATAATGAAACGAATCCTATTACAAACCCAACTAATTACTCCGCAGCAAATAATACAATTGTATATGTGAGAGTTGAAAATGCAGATGGATGTCATGCTATCGTTCAAATCCTTTTAAAAGTTTTGGAAGATTGTATCAATCCGGAAGGAGCTTGTCCGGGACCTGAATTTGGTTTGAATTTAGAGTTTTTAGATAACAGTACTATTCCAGAGAATGCACCTCCGGGTCCAAATTATGGATGTTTATTATCACAACCTTATCCGAGATTCTTTTATTTTCAGGTAGATCAACCAGGTGATTTAAACTTTGTCATGAATCAATATACGGAACCTAATATGCAAGGAGAAGGTTTAGATGTTGACTTTATTATTTGGGGACCCTTTACGGAAGTTCCTTGTGATTATACTGAATTACAAGACGTAGTGGATTGTAGTTTTTTACCAGATATAGAAGAATACGCTTCGATTCCAAACGCTCAAGCAGGTGAGATTTATTTAATGATGATTACCAATTATGCAGGTAGTTATGGAGAATTTGGATATGTAAATTTAATGATTGATGCTGGTTCAACGGGAACTTTTGACTGTTCAATTGTTACAGGTGATCAAAACTATTCTTTGTGTGATGATGACCAAGATGGTCAAGTTGTATTTGATTTAGCTTCAATAGCAGATGAAATCTCAGAGGGAAATTCAAACTTGGTTAAGTTCTATTCTACGGAGGAAGATGCTACAAATGATACAGACCAAAATGTTGTGCCAACTGAACCCTATTTAGTTACAAATGATAATTCTCCGGTTGTAATTTATGCACAAATTAAGAATCAGATTGGTGAAGTTGAGGAGATCATAACAATTACATTAAGTATAAGCGAAGGCGTTTTCGGAGTTCAAAATGCAGACTATTTTGCATGTGATTTAGGAGATGATGGAACGGAAGTCGTTAATTTAACCGACATAGATGTAATT
>CALLXZ010000372.1 GCA_937875605.1 uncultured Moheibacter sp. | reverse complement strand
TTTACAATTGATCCAAAAGACGCAAAAGATTTTGATGATGCGTTGTCGCTTCGCAAATTGGAAAATGGTAATTGGGAAATAGGCGTTCACATCGCTGATGTTACGCACTACGTAAAGCCTGGGACACTTCTGGAACAAGAAGCTTATAACAGAGCAACTTCCGTTTATTTAGTGGACAGAGTTGTTCCGATGCTGCCGGAAAATCTAAGTAATGTGGCGTGTTCCCTTCGACCAAATGAAGATAAATATACATTCTCAGCCGTTTTTGAAATGGATGATAAAGCCAAAGTTGTGAACGAATGGTATGGTAGAACTGCCATTCATTCAAACCGAAGATTTACGTACGAAGAAGCGCAGGAAATCATAGAAGGAGCCGATGGCGATTTCAAAGATGAAATATTGACAATGGATAGATTAGCGAAGATTTTACGAAATCAACGCATGAAAGACGGCGCGATTACATTTGATAAAATCGAAGTGAAATTTGAACTGGATGAAAATGACAATCCCATAGGAACCTATTTTAAAATAAGCAAAGATTCCAATCATTTGATTGAAGAATTCATGTTGCTTTGTAACCGAAAAGTATCCGAATTCGTCAGTACAAACAAAGATGGAAAGCCAAATAATAACACATTTGTTTACAGAATTCATGATGATCCGGACATGGATAAATTACAGGATTTGCGTTTGTTCATCAAACAATTTGGGTATACGCTGGATTTAAAAGACAGCAAATCCATCACCAAATCCATGAACCAGCTTTTGCAGGATGTAAAGGGAAAACCGGAGGAAAATTTAATTGAAACGCTAGCTGTTCGGACGATGAGCAAAGCCAAATATTCGACGGATAATGACGTCGGGCATTATGGTTTGGCATTTCGATATTATTCACATTTTACCTCGCCCATACGCCGTTATCCCGATATGATGGCGCACCGATTATTACAGCATTATTTGGATGGTGGAAAATCCCCTGCTGCAGCACCTTTGGAGGAAAAATGTATCCACAGTTCAGCGAGAGAAAAATTAGCAGCAGAAGCGGAAAGAGAATCCATCAAATTTATGCAGGTAAAATACATGGAACAGTTCGTAGGCGAAGAATTTTACGGTTTTATCACAGGTGTTCAGGAATATGGAATTTTTGTGGAAATACCGGAAACGCGGTGTGAAGGAATGGTTCGCTTACGAAATATGGAAGCTGATTCGTTCTATTTTGATGAGAAAAATTATTCCATCGTCGGACGAAAATCAGGGATTACTTATCAGTTGGGAGACAAAGTTTTAATAAAAGTTGCCAAAGCTGACCTTCGAAATAAACAATTGGATTTTGAGTTGTTAGGATGATTTCGATATATTTGTGATATGAAAACAATTACTTTAAAAATTGATGAAAAGACAAGGTTTGGAAAACAATTTTTAAGTCTTGTCGAATTTTTTACTTCAGAAGATAAAGGTGTTTCAGTTTTAAAAGAAGAGTCAAAACCGGGAATGGAAGATGCGCTTGAAGACGTCAAAGAAAATAGAATAAATTCTTACAAAGATTCAAACGAATTGTTTGAGAAAGTCTTAGGCTGATGTACACAATTAAGACTACTAACCGATTTGAGAAAAGTTTAAAATTATGTATAAGAAGAAATTATGATTTAAACTTATTAAAAGAGATCATTGATATTTTACAAAAAGGAGAGTCACTTCCAGCCAACAATAAAGCTCATAAATTGACTGGAAAATACAGTGATTGTTGGGAATGCCATATAAAACCTAATTGGCTTTTAGTTTGGAAGATAAATGAAGACGAATTGGTTTTGTTATTGATGGATACCGGAACGCATTCAGACCTATTTGGTTAATGATAATTTCAAGCTTTTGATAGCTCAATTATCATAATAAATCTATTAAATAAACAATTGGATTTTGAGTTGTTAGGGTAAAACTTACTAACTTGCACTTTCTATGGAATTAGTTGGATCTGCAATTGCAATTGGAATCGTCCTTAGTTTGGTGCTTATCGGACCGGTTTTCTTTTTACTGTTGGAGACCAGTGTCTCACGTGGTTGGAAAGCGGCAATTATCTTAAATTTGGGTGTTATTTGTGCCGATATTTTATGTATTTCGGTGGCGTATTTTGGAAGTAAAGATTTAGCATTAGCCATACAAAATAATCCGTCCATTTATATTTTTGGCGGATTTTTTATTCTTATTTACGGATTGCTCATGTTTGTTACCAAACCCAATCTTAAAATGCGAAATGTAAACGTAGTCAACCGAAATTACCTCAAGACCTTCTTAAATGGGTTTCTGCTAAACATTTTGAACATTGGAGTGATTGTTTTTTGGTTTTTTATCGTCAGTACCATTGTGATTCAATATCCAGCTGAACAAGATACACTGCTTTATATGGGAATCGTTCTTGCAACGTTTTTCTGCTTGGATTTAGGAAAGATATTTTTGGCTCAGAGGGTAAAGGAAAGTTTTACGATGCGCCGGATTTTCTGGTTTAAAAAGACCATCGGCTTGATTTTAATTGGATTTGGTGTCATTGTAATTCTAAAAGGATTTGGTGTTTTTTCTGAAATAGATGAAAGAATAGAAAACCGTATCCAGAAAGGCGTAACGCATGAAAATTAATCAACCGATTAGTGCTTTTTCTACCTGTTGAATGTGTCTTTCATTATGATAAATAACCACTCGAAATGTATCACCTAATTTTAATTTTATCCAGTTCGCGATACTGATTCCCGTTTTGATTTTATTCAGATTTTTTCCTTTTGCCGTTTCCAGTAATTCCAATAATTGATGTTGCTGAAGGATGAATTTATCAATTACATTTTTATCCAATTGTTTTGAAATCGGATTGGTTTTTTTCATTGTTTTCATCTTATTCAACTTCTCCTTAGGAAGCATCATTTTCGCAAAATAATTGCCCAAAAGACCAGTTTTGAATTCAGAAGAGTTCGAGAGTTGAGAATTTTCCATTTTCCGTTTCATTTCCGGAATGTAGAAATCACCATAAATATTCAGATGTTCCAAACACTCCAAAACATTCCATTTTTCAGGAGAAGATTTTTTGGATAATTCTTCCAAAGAACGCATTTTAAAGTTTTCCGCCTTTTCCAAATGGCTTTTCGTATAAGTTTCCAATTCTGAAATCAAATCTGAGGCTTTCATCATTTAAAGGTTTTTTTCTATTTTTTTGATAATCATTTCAGGCGAAATTTTTTCGAAATAATCTAATTTTTTGCCTCCTTTTGGTTCTTTTCCAAAAACGGAAGAGGGTCTTTCTTTCATTGTTTCATCCTGGATCACATTGTCCAGCGATTGACCATAACCCAGAAATCCCATAAAAGGATGCGTATTTCCCCAGATTGAAACCACTTTTGTACCTACAAGCGAAGCCAAATGCATATTGGCAGAATCCATGGAAACCATGAGTTTGATTTTTCGCATCAAATCCAATTCTTCCGAAAAACTAAATTTTCCCGCCAACGATTTTATGTTTGGATTTAACTTTTCCCAGGATTCCAATTCATTTGCTTCCGCTTTACCTCCGAACAAATAAACATTTGTTCCACTCTCAGCGATTTTTAAAGCAATTGCTCGCATTTTGTCAATCGGATACATTTTACCTTCATACATGGCAAACGGAGCAATTCCTATGGCGTTTTCTTTCGTTGTGTTATTTTCAGGAAGTTGATGCGAAAGTTCCAATTCAAATCCTAAATCGCGAAAAACATCGGCATAACGTTCGGGCATAGAACGAATCGGTTTCAGGATTTTCTTTTCTTTTTTCAACAATTCTTTACGTTCATTTCTTCCTTTGTCCAATTTTGATTTCTTTTTGGCGGAAATAAATTTTCGTAAAATATTAGTTCTCAAAACATTATGTAAATCAACAATTCCATCAAATTGAAAAGAATTTAATTCTTTGGATAATTGATATAAACCCAGAAAACCTTTATGTTTTCTATCTAAATCTGCTGGATAGAATTTCAAATTGGGAATGTTTTCAAATAAAGGTTTGAATTTTTCCCTCGACAAATAAACCAATTCCACATCCGGATTTTGTTGTAAAAATTCTTGGATAACAGGAACGGTCATTGCAACGTCACCCAACGAACTGAATCGCATGAGAAGAAGCTTTTGTGAGGTTTTTTTTGCGGCTTTCATCCTAGAGCTCTCTTTGATCCTCTGTGTGGTCAATCGTCAACAAATCCATTCCCTGATTAAGTTTTTTACGTACGTTTTCTATTTCTTCCTTGGAAGCAGAAATGTATTCTTCCAGATTTTGGCTGTGTTTGGAAAGGCGTTTTAAAGAAGCGCGGTCAGCGAGGGCGAATATTTCTCCTTGTTTTATGGCATCTTCATGATTCATTCCTAGCTCTTCCAAAGCGTCTACTCCAACTTGAACGGCGGTATAGAAATTTTCACGGTAAACTTTTGTAAAACCTTGATTCAAATAATTATAGGCATCAAATCGATTTCTGGATCTGATCATTATTCTCAGGTTGGGAAAATTCTTTCTGACCAATTCCACCAATACTTGGTTAACTTCTGGCGGATCAATTGCTGCGATCAAAAGATCGGCTTCATCAGCTTTCGCTGCTTTAAGCGTGTTCAAATTCGTAGCATCTCCAAAAAAGACATTAAAACCTAATTTTCTTAATAATTCCACACGCTCACCGTCATTGTCCAGAACCGTTGCGCTAAAACCACTGTATTTTACAATTCTTCCTACTGTATTTCCAAAATCACCATAACCGGCGATGATTACTTTTTTATCCGAAATATCACCAAAATTATAATCCAAATCATCTTCGTATCCGCCCGCTTTCACTTTTTTCATTCCCATCATGGGAACAATCCATTTTTCGTTGATAATTAACAAAATTGGTGTTACAGCCATGGTTACGGCCGTTGTGGCGAGTAATAAATCGACCCAATGTTTGGGAATCAGTTGTAATTGATTACTGATATTTAAAATGACAAATGCAAATTCACCGATTTGTGAGAGCAAAATAGCAAACAATAGATTTTGGTTCAATTTTAATTTGAAAACCCAGCCTGCGACCATTAATGCGATTCCCTTTATCAACATGATACCGAAGACCAGAGAAAGAATTGTCAACGGTTCGTTTATAATTAATCGGAAATTAATAGTAGAACCCACTGCAATAAAAAATAAACCTAAGAGCAATGCCTTGAAAGGTTCGATATCACTTTCCAATTGATGTTTGAATTCGCTGTTTGCAAGTGTCATTCCTGCCATAAATGCGCCCAAAGCCGGACTTAGCCCTACATAATTCATTAGAACAGAAACACCGATTACCAGCATCAGAGCAAAGGAAGTAAATAACTCGCGAACTTGTAATCTTGCGATGTATTTAAAAAACGGATTGACAATATAGTTTCCTACAAAGAAAACAACTCCGATGGCGGAAATAATGGCAAGAGTTTTCATCCAGCCGGGAGCTCCATCCAGAAGTGTATGGTGTGTACCGTGGGTTACGATGGTTGATTTTAAAGCCAATAAAGGAAGAAGAGCCAAAATAGGGATAACCATTATATCTTGAAAAAGCAATACCGAAAAACTGGACTTTCCACAGGGCGTTTTGGTGAGTCCTTTTTCAGAAAGGGTTTGTAAAATAATTGCGGTAGAGGACATAGCCACAGCAGCACCAATTGCGATAGAAGCTCCGAAGCCCAATCCAATTAGATGCAGTGCAATGGGAACCACTATGAGCATCGTTCCAAATAACTGAATGCTTCCGATTCCTAAAATTTTCTTCCGCATTTTCCAGAATTCTTTCGGATCCAATTCTAATCCAACGAGAAATAACATCATCACAACCCCAAATTCGGCAGCATGCATGATATCCTCTACTTCATCGCCGGAAGAAGTTCCTAAAACAGGCCCCAGGACAAAGGGACCAATCAAAACCCCAGCGGCCAAGTAGCCTAAAACAGATCCTAGCCCCAATCTTTTTGCAATCGGAACACAAACGACGGCAGCAAATAAATAAATAAAGGCTTGAAATAATGAAAATTCGCCCATTTATATCAGTTTTTGTTTTTGGCTTGGAAAGCGATTGCGTAAAACTTGAATTGTTTAATCATTGCCAAAAGACCGTTTGCCCGGGTTGGCGATAAAAATTCCTGTAACCCGATTTTTTCGATGA
>CALLXZ010000371.1 GCA_937875605.1 uncultured Moheibacter sp. | reverse complement strand
CGACTCAACGGAAAAATCACTTCGCTTCCCTATTTGGAAATGACGCTTCAGCTGCTGAACCAAATCGGGATTTCTGCGGAAATAAAGGATAATTTGATTCGAATTCATCCAATAGAATCTTTACCTGAACAGGAATTTACGGTAGAATCAGATTGGAGTTCTGCATCCTATTTTTATTCGCTTGCTGCACTTTCCGATTCGACAGAAATTGTCATGAATTCATTTAAAAAAAATAGTTTACAGGGGGATTCAAAGGTGGTAGAAATCTATCGGAACTATTTTGGAATTGAAACACAATTCTCTGAAAATCAAATTAGAATTCAAAAAAAATCAAGTACTCAAATCCAAAAAATAGAGCTTGATCTAAATGACACGCCGGATATTGCCCAAACAATTGCGGCGAATTGTGCCGGATTAAAAATCCCATGTAAATTGACAGGATTAGAAACGCTGAAAGTGAAAGAAACTGACCGCATCACGGCTTTGAAAAATGAATTGAGAAAGGTAGGTGCTGAAACTTCTGTCACTGATCATTCCTTGGAAATAACCGGATTTTTTAAACCTCCTCAAATTCCAAGTATCAAAACCTATCATGACCACCGGATAGCGATGAGTTTTGCTCCATTAGCTTTGATTCAGAATATTCAAATTGAAAACCCTGAAGTAGTAGAAAAATCCTATCCTGATTTTTGGAAAGATTTGTTGATTTTAGGAATAGGTTAGGTTAAAAACCTCATAATTCTGACTGTGAGGTTTCCAACTATTTTTAATTATTAAATTAGAAAGTTACTTTTCCTGAATCACTACCTTTTTTGGCTGTAAAACTTTTCCGAACACCGTTGATGTCAAAGGTTACGAGATTTTGTTGATCCGCAAAATTATTGATCAACATTGAATTTTTTATTTCAATTTCTTTTATGTCTTTTACATTATCCGCTTTCAGGTATAATCTTGTGGATTTGTCATTGGTTTGCGAGCCAACGTATGTAAGAGGCACTGTAGAACCGTTTACTTTTACAACTAAATTGGAATTCGAATAAGATTTAGCTTTTGAATCAAAACTATCTTTAGAACTCACATTTGCTCCAACAGCCGTTTCCAAATCTGAAGTGAAAAATTTAGCGGTCAGCTTCAAAGTTCCGTTTTCATATTCTACTTTTGTCGTGGATGCGTGGAAATCCTGCATGAAGGAGAAAAAAACGGCTCCCATTGCTAGGATTAATGCTATGAATTTATAATTTTTCATTTTATTTGATCTATTTTGGTTTAGTTTGGTTTACAAAGTCAATGCCAAAAACCTCAAGGTTTTGTTAAAGTAATAAACCAATGCAATTTAAGGAATTAATTGAATTTGCATGATAAATGTTTATTCGCTAACTTCTTGATTTAATTTCTTCAAAAGATTATTTCCACGTGAGCGAACTCCGGGAGAAGAACACGGTTCTTCTAAAACATAAAGGATAGCCGATTTAAGTTCTGGTTTCAATTCGGGATAAAATTGGGAAATTTTATACAAAACCGTCATGGAAAATGCACGGACCGCGATTTCCTCTTGCGGATTGCTCATTAATTCAAATGTACGATCATAGACAATCCCTCTGTCTTTTTCGTCTATTTCACAAAATTGGAGAATACGAAGAATATTCCGTTTCAAAGAATTACGAAGCGTTTTCCGGGTTAATTCCTGAATAAGTTTCGGGATATAGGGAATCAGTAATTCCGGGCGTTTATCAAAAGTGAGTGAAACAACATGTGCCGCTCGTTGCGGCACACGGTAATCTTTTGTTTGCATAAAAAAGCAATCCATTAATTCTCCAAATTTCTGTTGATCCTCCCCTATGTAGTCGATGACTTTAAGAGAGTTTTCTTTGCTGTGGGTAATTTCTAATTGCTGAAAAATATTCATTTAGAAAGGCAAATCGTCCGGTTCGTTTGCAGAATCCATATAATCGTTTGTCACGGGAGGTAAATCTGCGTATTGATTCATTGCAGGTCCTTCTGCTCCTACTTTTTCTAATCGCCAGCCCGAAATACTGTTGAAATATTTGGCAACCCCTTCCGGGTTTATCCATTCTCTTCCGCGTATGTTGATGGATATTTTTACTTCATCCCCAGGTGTTAAAGGTTTTAATAAATCAATTTTATCTTGTGTGAATTCGATTAAAATATCCTGCGGATATTGTTCTTGTGTGGTAATTACAACTTCTTTTTTACGGAATCCGCTTCCAAAAGTTTGTTCTTCAAAAATTTTTTTTATTCTACCGCTAATTTCCATTTCTATTCATTTTTGACAAAAGTACGGGAATTCGGGAGAAGCAAAAAATCGTAAAATAAAATTTGCCAAAAAAGATTTTAATGTATATTTGCAATCCCTTATGCGGGCGTGGTGGAATTGGTAGACACGCCAGACTTAGGATCTGGTGCCGCAAGGTGTGAGAGTTCGAGTCTCTCCGCCCGCACAACTTCTAAAGACTTAAAAATTGATTCGCCAATTTTTAGGTCTTTTTTTATAAATATTTAACTATTGCACCAATATTTAGAGCGTCTACACGCTGCTCGAGGTCCCTTTACCGCCATCATACAAAGCCGTCCGTATCCTATAACGCAAGAAAATTACTTCGTATGCTCTTGACTTCTTTAAATCAGCAGAATTATTTAGTGAAATGTAGTGTGTATTTCGTGTTTTTATAGCTGAACAATTCCGCTTTAAGAGATCCAACTGTTAATTCAGCTTTGATTTGAATCGGAATATGGTTCTTATCATCGGTAACCCACATGGTCACACTCTCAGATTCCTTGAAAATACGTCCTGATTGTACATAAGGGCGGATTTTAATTGTTTTAATCTTTCCGAATTTAGTATTCATGGTTTCTCTTCCTAAAATCTTTAATTTGAATTTATAGGTTTCGTCAGCCATAAAAATATCAACATTGATAAAATCTCCGTTTTTTAAATTATCAGTATCATAATTTCGAAGATAGTAAAATGCGGAAAGCAAATCCTGCACACTTCCATCAAAATCACGGTAACTGATTTTTTGGTTTTTACGGTCATCTATTTTAACGATTTTTTTATTGTGATCAAAAGTAAAAACCTGATCGCGAGTATAACCGCCTTCGCTGATTTTGCGGACGAATTTCGAAGGTTTATTGGTCGATTGATCAATATAACTCTCGTAACGGTCATCTATTTTGTAAAAAGCACGGACCGCACCAGAAGAAGAACCCTCTCCCATTACGTGATAGTGGGGTGTGCCATCATGCGTTACATTTTTAACTTCAAGCGTAGCAAATCCGGCATTTAAAAGACCATAATGAATCCGGTATTTTAAAAATTCACCTTCTTTATAATTTTGTGAATCGCTTGCTATGAAAGACATTAGAGTTAGAGCAACAAACGAAAACAAGAAAAATTTCTTCATTGATTTGGTTTTGCGCTTTTTAAAACAAACACTCTGCCAAAAAGGGAAAGTTCTGCAAAAGCATTGGAAATCATCCCATCAAAGGTTTAATAGCAACGAGGTTCACCACTTTTGTAATTTCAGGCGCATATTTTTTAACCGTCATTTCCACTCCTGATTTCAGCGTCATTTGGTTAACCGTACAGTCGGTGCAAGTACCTGTCAGCCGAACATTTACCACATCATTTTCAACGGATACCAATTCGATATCGCCGCCATCATTGTTCAAAAAAGGCCGAATTTCTGCAAGCGCTTTCTCGACTCTTTGGATTATATTTTCATTTTCCATACCTACAAATTTATTTATTTTTTCACTGCGGCGCAACCTGCCATATTGGTAATTCTCACAGCTTCAGTCGGAGGAAGTGTATCATTTCGCTCAACTAAACTTACTACGATGTTTTGCGTTATTTTTTCATAGACATCTGCTACTGTACTATCATCTTGTAATGCAGCAGGCCTACCAACATCAGCTGCTTCTCTTATACTTTGAACCAAGGGAATTTCGCCTAAAAAAGGAATATCCAGCTTTTCTGCTAAATTTTTCGCTCCGTTCTGACCAAAGATATAATATTTATTTTCAGGTAATTCTGGCGGAGTGAAATATGCCATGTTTTCAATAATTCCCAAGACCGGAACGTTTATCGCTTCCATTTTAAACATCGCAACTCCTTTGCGTGCATCAGCAAGTGCGATGTGTTGAGGTGTACTGACGATCACCGCCCCTGTAATCGGAATTTGTTGCACAATTGACAAATGAATATCACCCGTTCCCGGAGGTAAATCTACCAATAAGAAATCCAATTCTCCCCAGTGCGCATCACGTATCATTTGCTGCAAAGCTTTGGATGCCATCGGCCCGCGCCAAACGACCGCTTGATCTGTTCCTGCAAAAAATCCAATTGATAATAATTTCACACCGTAACTTTCAACCGGTTTCATTTTTGATTTTCCCTCTACCTGAACCGAATGCGGCTGTGCTCCTTCCACATCAAACATAGTCGGCATAGAAGGACCGTAAATATCCGCATCTAAAAGTCCGACTTTAAAGCCCATCTTCTGTAAACTGATGGCAATATTAGCTGAAACAGTTGATTTTCCTACTCCGCCTTTTCCCGACGAAATAGCAATGATATTTCGTACTCCAGGAATTTCGTTTCCTTTTATTTCAGGTTTTTTCTCGTGCGTTTCTACTAAGATATTCAATTTTAATTGAGCTTGCGGTAGCTGTTCTGCAAATGCAGCTTTCAGAGCTTGTTCCAATCTTTTTCTTTCATGCATAGCAGGCGAATGGGAAACGATGTCTAAAATAATTTTATCTCCCATCACCTGGATATTTTTCATCCAATTTTCTACTCCTAACTCTTCCAGCAAAGCGATTGCCTGACTTTTCAGATTGCTCATTTTCTTTTGATTAAGCTACAAATTTACGTATTAAACATGGGCTGTAAAAATTCAATCTAATGATTTTACTTATCTAATACTTGATTCTATCTATTGTTTTTTAATTTTGCCAAACATTTATTCCACAACTATGGAAAAGCATTTTGAAGATTTAGCTCAAATACGAAATAATTTCGTCAGTTATCTCCATGCATATGACCTTAAACGATTGACTTTCATCCCCATGGGATTTAAGAACCATGTTTTCTGGAACTGCGCACATGCTTTAGTGACACAGCAGTTGATGACTTATTATCTTTCGGATAACGAAATGTTGGTGGAAAATGATTGGGTGATGCGTTTTAAAAAAGGAACTTTCGGAGACCAAAACGTAACGGAAGAAGATGTGAGAGTTCTGATTAAATTACTTCAAACGACACAAGTTCGTTTGCGCAAAGATTATTTTGCTGAAAATCTTTCGTATTTCCGTCCCTACGAAACCAGTTTCGGAATCAAACTGGATACGATTGAAGATGCCATCCGCTTCAATAATTTACACGAATCCCTGCATTTGGGGTATGTAATGGCATTGAGTAAAAATATCCTGTAAATAAAAAATCCCGAATATGAATTCAGGATTTTTAGGTGTAATTATAAAACAATTATAGAGGATCGTATTCAAAAACGGGATAGCCCCTCCAGAATAGGTTCGGATCGGAATCGTCAGGTTTGCTCATAGCGATAAAACGAAGTTTAAATAAAACGCCGTTTGGATCTTTTACTACATAAAATCGGTCTTTTTTCAAAATAGCACCCGGGACGATACGCCAGTTGGATCCGATGGCTCTGTGATCATCGTAAATAAAAAGTGATTCATCTACATCAGAACCTGAGAAATCATTGAAATCCGATAATAAAGTTGATTCAGTGGTTATGACTTCATAGGCTCCGGTATTCGCCATCGTATTGCTCATCACAAAATCTGTATAGATATAACTTCCGTTATCATTTCCATTGTTATCAAATACGTGATTGACGAAAACGGTAAAACAAATATCCCAGTCTTTTTTAGGCGGTTGTATATCCATTACTTGTTCGGTAACCAAACTAAAAAAACGAAAATTATAGTTCTCGTCTTTGTCTAAATAGATTTCGTTTGTCTGCGTCGAATTCAGATCGGCATACTCCAGACGGTAACCATTTCCTTCCGATGAAATCTTTATTTTTTTCCATCCACGAGCTGTTCCGGCAGCGTAAGAAGTTCCGGGTTGGAATGGTCCGTCAGGTATGTTGTAACCCATATTGATCAAATAAATTTTATTTTCTTCTTGGATTACGGTTCCGTCATTTAGATAATTTCCTCGTACATCATCGATATAATTAATGTTATTTGGGTCAAAATTAGCGACTTGAACTACGCTCATCAATCCTGCCATATTGGTCGAATTTATTTCAGCTAAATCAGTATATCCGTCAACCGGAGAAGCTGACATCAAAGCACTGGTATTTAGAATCACGGCAAACTGATCGCCTGTATAGAATCCTAAATCCCAGGAAGTTCGATTGGTCATTTTCATGTTTCCTGTGCTTAAATCTACCCAAACCTGATTGGGTTGATTGGGACCGCCTACTTCCGGTTTTAATTCTGCACCTTGGATAGGTGGGACGTAAATCATCCCATCATCTTCTTTCAAACAGCTGACGGTAAGAAAAAGAGTTGAAATTAGAAATATTTTAAAGAAAGTTTTCATCTAATGATTAATTAAAGTTAAGTGTATAATTTAATTTCAGGAAGTAAGAACGTCCGTAGAAAAGCATCAACTGGTTGGGAGCACCTGTATGAGTATCTCCGGCTTCTATGGAATTATTAACTGAGGTTACATCGAAAATATTTCGAACGCCCAAGGTCAGTTCCAAATTATTATTGAAAAATCCTTTTCTTATAGAAGCATCCATCAAACTATAAGGGTCTTGTTCTCCCAAACGGTAATAAGCATCTCCTAATGCGTCTGCCAATACATATTCAGTCAATTTTCCGGTGTATTTATAATAAGCAGAAATCGTGGTATTGATTTTTTCAAAACGATAATTAGCCGATGCGTTTAGCTCAAATGTATAGCGGAAATTGTCTTTTACTTCCACGTCTGTATTGCTTTCCAGTCCTCTTGAAATTCCATAATAGGATGCACCTAAATTGACGTTCAAATTATTATAGGAAAATTGATGATCGGTGTTGATTCCCCAGGATTGGTATTTATCTATATTGATATATTGGTATTGAAGTGGTATAAAATTAACAGTAGCTAATTCAATTTTATCATCAAGATTCAGATAAATCGTACTGATGTTATTCTGCATACGGAAACCGTTATTTTTATAGGTATTATTCCATTGGATAGACGTTGAATATCCTTTTTCCGGTTCTAAATTTTCGTTTCCACGTACATCATGGTTTGAATCCACAAAATAAGTGTACAATTCATCAAAACCCGGATAGCGGTTGGTCGTTCCGATTACGGCTC
>CALLXZ010000370.1 GCA_937875605.1 uncultured Moheibacter sp. | reverse complement strand
AATCATCACGGCGATTATAATACGTCAACTGTGCATGAATTTTTGCCGTATCGCCCACTCCTACCATTCCCTGAATTTCGTCCCATCGGAAAGACTGAATCGACAAATTATTACCTTCCGTCGCATTCAGATGGTCTTCGATTTCATTGGTTTCTCCTGCATACTGCGCTCCTACCCAAACCGATTTCCAGATTTTTCGTTTTGCCAATGCCTGATAACGTAGAAATTGGGAATTATCGGATTCCAGATTTGGGTTTAAAATGTTTTGATTATCGGCATTTAACAATGAAAAATTAGCTTCTGCGAAATTCTTTTCGGTTTGATAATTCAAATTCAAATCGTTTTTGATCCCATCATATTGTCCTTCATTTTGCAGATAATGCAGGTTATAATTCAATTTCAGCGAATCTTTGTAACTCGTCATCAAACCCAATCGCAAATAAGTCTGATTGGCTTCGGAAAGCTCATCTTTCAAGTTAAAATCACGCGTAAATTCTACCGCGCGTAAACGCTGAATCGAATTAAAGTTTTTCTGAATGTAGGATAATTCCAGTTGAGGTTGTAATTTCCATTGATTGAATTGAAAGTTTTGATTTCCATAAATCCGTCCACCAAATCCTATATTTTCATTGTCATCTTTATCGGAAAACAAATTCAAATCTTCGTTGCTCATCGCCAAATCCACACCTACTAATCCGCTTTTTAATTTGTACGAAGAATTTACCGTATAAACTTGTAAACGTTTCGGAGGAATTAATTGACGAATCGGTTCATAATTTCCTTGTAAAATTCCGTTTACAGGCGAAACGTATTGGAAAATCTTTCCGTTGATTTCTACATCTGATTGCACGTAATTTCCCTTATTATTTCCCGTGTAGGTAAAAGTAACCTGGTACAATTCATCATCAGGATTATCCGAATATTCAAAAATTTCAACTCCATCTATGATGATTTTCCGATACAAATTTTTATCAGGATCATATTCGGCCGAAACAGCTGTAGTATTATACATTTCCTCCGGATTGTTTCCGGCATCTGCCAAAATCTGTTTGTCGGCATCGCTCAGATTTTCGTTGAGCGGATTATTTTTCGAATCGCCGTTCGAATAAAAATGCCCCGCGATCCGGAATTTCTCCGATTCATGTTCGACTCCGGCATACATCAGAAATTGCGAATAACTGCGGTTGGCGTACAAATATTCCACCGTAATCCGGGAATTATCAGTAATCAAACGATTGCTGGTAAAAGTCAATTCGCCTGTGTTATAATTGATTACATAATCCTGATTTTCACCTCGCGTCAGTAAAACACCGTCCAAATAAACGCGCTCACTTCCGGAAACGATGATGATGTACAATTCGTTGTTATTTCCGGAAAGCCGGTATGGACCTTGATTTCCGTTTTGTCCGGTTATTTTTTTGGTGGCAAATTCTCCGCGCGTAACACTTCCTGCTACCTGAACTCTGGTTTTGGAATCGTTATTATGTGTTAATTCCGTTCCGACTTGTAATCCGGTTACTTTTTGGGTGAAATTTCCGAAAAAGTCTTTTTCCTGAACCAAATCCAAATGCCCGGCTCGAATTTTAGAATTCTTATTGAACAATTCCACATACACTTTATCAAATTCCTGCAATTGTTGTGTGTATCCGTCGGCTTGAATCGGTACATTATTATCTGAAATTACGGCATTTATCCCGATTTCATCGGTCAGATTTCCAGTCAATTGCAAATCAAGTGAAGACTGAACCGAAGCGCTTTGGTTATTTCCAAAACGAATTCCTCTGACCAAAGAACCACGGCTGTTCAGTCCGTCAAAGGGTTTTTTGGTTTCTTTTAATTCCTCGCCCAATGCATAATATTTGTTTTCCTTTGTAGGTTCTATGATAAGTGCAGTATCTTTTGAAAAGATGGAAGAACGCTGCAAATCGGGGTGGATGTAATAGGAAATTAAGAGTTTCTGACCGGATAGACTTTCATCAAAAATAATTTCGCCTGTGGCATAATCGATTTGATAAAACAATTCCGAAACCGGTTTGCCTTGTTCATCTGTAATGAATAATTTCTCTGGTAAAATCACACGAGAACCCAGTTGAACAGTATCGGAGACGGTGAT
>CALLXZ010000369.1 GCA_937875605.1 uncultured Moheibacter sp. | reverse complement strand
GGGATCCGAACCTAAAAATCCTTGTGTTACATAGAATTTATCTTTTTTCAACTCGGAAAATTTTTCTTCGGTCAACTCCCAATCTACTTTCCCTTCTCTATAATTATTATCGGTTTTGATGTAATCTCTTACATCCAGCCAGATATTTTCAATTCCGATGGAATTTAGATAACTGCTGACAATTTTTGTAGAAATCAATTCCCCACAACAAACCACTTGATCATATACGAAATCGTAATTAGGAGATTTATTTCGTCGTAAAAAAGCACTTAAATCTTCAAAAAAAACAATGATCTCTTGTTTGATTAAAACGGAGCTTTCAAATAATTCTTCCGCAATTTTTAAATGATGCTGCTGAATTTCATTGATCTTTCCGGTAAAATTTCCATTTTCGACATATAATTTTACCATTTCTTCCAGCGCATTAGTGGTTTTCCCCATCGCCGAAATCACCATAAACATATCGGCAAAACCCGTTGATTCTAAAACGGATGCAATGTTTTTTACTCCCTCTGCGTCGCGAACCGACGCACCCCCAAATTTATAAACTTTCATTAAGTATTTCTAATTATAGACAAATATAACAGCATTCAAAAAGTCTTCTCTATCAGTATTGTATTATTTTATACGAATATTTTTTTCCATTTCTCAAAACTGCTACAACTACGACTATATTTGGAAAATTATAGGGAGTTTTTAATTGCAAAGTGAATTGTGATTTATTATTTTTTTGTTCGTGAAGCAGTTTTCCATTCCCATCATAAAATTGAACTCTTTTGACTTGTTCGGCATCATTCAGGTAATAGGATTTCGTTTTTCTTTTATAATATAAGGTTGGTTTTTTATGAGTTAAACTTACTTCTCTATTTTTTAAAACCGATTGACATCCGGAAATAGAATCTAAATTTTCGTACACCAAATTATTATCTTTAAACAGACAGCTTAATTTTCCCGCTCCGTTGATGTCCCCATTTCCACCCGGTGCCGTAATCATAGATAGTGAACCAACTCCTTCAATCCAAGTCACATTATAATCCGTTATATCATTAGATTCAGTTGGGGTGAAATAAAAATGTCTGTAGGAATTTCCATCTGCCAACAGATTGCTATTAATCGAATCCAACTTGAAATAGCCTGCGTTTTCAGGAAAGGGTGTTATAGGATTAAGCATTTGAATAGAGTCTCCCACCTGAACTGAAAAATTATAAAGCAAAAATTCATCTACCGTACCGTGATTACCTATTTTAGACAAAAAAACTTTTCTTTCTGAAGTGTTTTCACGTAATAAAAACGTTCTTGAAATATAGTGATAACCATTCAATATTTTATGGGGTTGATTGTTTATGATGGTATCACCGTCTGTATAATAAACGTCGCTCAGACAACCATTGAAACAATTTGTGAGATGCCATTCATTTGAAGAGGTAAGCATAGGCTTATATTCTTGAGATTTTATTTCTAAAAAAATAAAAATTATGATAAGGAAGATATGAGCTTTCATCTGTACACTTTTCTTTGATTTTAAATCGGCGCATGTAACTTGACAAATATACTAATGTTAATTTCTAAATTAAAACGGCTTGTTTTAGAATTTTACGATATTTGTCCAACGCAAAAAAACTTTAACCATGAAATTAGAATCTCATCAAACTTTAGGAGAATTTATCATTGAAAATCAAAAAGATTTTAAATACTCTTCCGGAGAGCTTAGCCGACTGATCAGTTCCATCAAACTGGCGACCAAAGTCGTGAACCATAAAGTCAATCAAGCTGGTTTGGTCGATATTTTAGGAAAATTCGGGTCGGAAAACGTGCAGGGAGAAGAGCAGCAAAAGTTAGATGTTTTTGCAAACGAAGCTTTTATCAAAACGCTTTCACAGCGGGAAGTTGTTTGTGGAATCGCTTCAGAGGAAAACGATGATTTTATAGAAATCACCAATCGTGAAAATTCTCATTTGAGTAAATATGTGGTTTTGATAGATCCGCTGGATGGCTCATCTAACATTGATGTAAACGTTTCGGTCGGAACGATCTTTTCCATTTACCGAAGAGTTACGCCGGAGGGGACTCCTGTTCAATTGGAGGATTTTTTACAAAAAGGAAATCAACAAGTTGCAGCAGGATATGTGATTTACGGAAGTTCTACCATGCTGATATACACAACCGGAAATGGCGTGAATGGTTTTACCCTGAATCCTTCTATCGGAACTTTTTATCTATCGCATCCGAATTTACAAATTCCACAAGACGGAAAAATTTACAGTGTGAATGAAGGAAATTATGCTCATTTTCCACAAGGTGTCAAAGATTATATCAAATACTGTCAGATGGTAGAAGAAGACCGTCCTTATACATCGCGTTATATCGGTTCTCTTTGTGCGGATTTTCACCGAAATATGCTGAAAGGCGGTATTTATATTTATCCATCCGGAACTAAAAGTCCAAACGGGAAACTTCGTTTGTTATACGAATGCAATCCTATGGCCTTCATTGCAGAGCAAGCCGGTGGAAAAGCTTCCAACGGATTTAGCCGAATCATGGACATACAGCCTACAGAACTTCACCAAAGAGTTCCCTTCTTTTGTGGCTCTAAAAATATGGTGGAAAAAGCGGAAGAATTTCTAGTTAATTCTTAAAATGAAAAAAGCCCGTTTGAGGGACGGGCTTTTTATCTTAATTAACACATGAGGACAATTTATTTTACTAAATTCCGAATAACTAATAAACAAACTCCGTGCCAAACTTGTAATTACTGTTTTGATAATTCATAATTTTTTGCCAAATTTCCTTCAATCTTATTTCCCTCTTGATCGAGCTGAATTAATTTATTCTCCGAAACAAAATACAAAGTCGGTTCTGTATCAATTCCTTCTAAACTCAACGTGTTTCCATCTTCCTGCCACGTAAAATCTCCTAATTCTTCAAAAACCTTTTCATCTTTCCCACTATATTTTGTCTTTTTTACATAGGTTTCATCTTTTGATAAAATAATTTCAGTTTCAATTCCTTCACAATCCGCACAAGGCAAAGTCCCTTTATAGGTTCCTAAATAATCCAGCGAATTTTTCGCATTGTGCTCATCTACAACTTCTTCCTTTTGATTTGTCACGACTTCTTCCTTTTTAGATTCACAACTTACGGTCAAAAACAATCCTAAAACTGTTACGGCAAAAATTTTTTTCATGATTATAATTTTTTACAAAAATAATTGATATATCCATTTCGTTATATACCAAATCAAACTTACATGAAATCTATTTCATTTTTATTGATGGGCTTATTAATGAGCTTTTCAATTAGTTCTTGCTTCGGGAGTGACGACGATGACAGTCACAATAACGATGATGACAATTCAGGCGGCGGCACAACAGGCGTTGTGGTGGAAGGCAATTGGAAAGTAACACTTTTCCAAGAAGATAATTCAAGCCAAACTTATCATTTTAACGGTTACTCTTTTGACTTCGGGACAGATGGTACGCTGGTTGCGACCAATGGTTCTACGGTCCAGAATGGAAACTGGAATAATGGTGGTGATGACAGTGGAAACAAATTAAACATAAATTTCCCTTCAGCACCGGACGATAGTCCTTTTGAGGAAATTTCAGAAGACTGGAACATCATCACTAAGACGGTTACAAAAATTGAACTTCGACATGTCAGCGGAGGAGACGGAAGCGTTGACTTACTGACTTTTGAAAAGTTATAATGACAACATTTTACGAAAAAATCCGGTTTCAGTTGAAGCCGGATTTTTTATTTTATTTACTCAGAAACCGTAGTCCTTTTATGGTGTGAAGTGCATCCTGAATATGTATTTTATCCGTCAGCGGTGCATATACAAAACTCATTCCTCCTGTAGCCACAACAAAACAATCATCTTTTACTTCTTTATTTATCCGGTCAATCATTCCTTCGACAAAACTTGTAAACCCATATACCATTCCGCTCTGCATACAGCTTACCGTGTTGCGACCCAATACTTTTTCCGGAGCTTTTAATTCGATTTCTGGAAGTTGAGCGGTTTCTTCTATCAAGGACTTTAACGCCGTTTTGATGCCGGGAGCAATGACCACGCCCAGCGTTTCACCCTTCTCATCAATCCCTGTAAACGTCAAAGCCGTTCCAAAATCGATGATAATTTTTTTTCCTTTGTATAATTCATGTGCCGCAACCGCATTGGCGTACAAATCCGTTCCCATCTGATTGGATTGATGTTTTACACCCGATGGTGTATTTCTGTCCACTAATTTTGGTTCAATTTTATGAATTCGTTTCAAGGAATTCACAACTGCACCCGTCATAGGCGGAACGACAGAACCAATTACGATTTGTGTAATATCTTCTTTTTTTAACCCAAATGCCTCATACATTCCTTCGAACTCTTCAAAACAAGCATCTTCTGTGCGATAAGGTTTTGTGGGAATTATCCACGAGACAATGTCTTCATCGGACTTAAAAGCACCAAAACGCATATTGGAATTTCCTAAATTTACTGTGAGCAGCATTTTATTTAGTGTAAGAATTATTGGAATAATTTATATCCGCTAAACGCAAAGTCGGATCGATGATCACTTTTTTTACCTCCTTCGAAATTTTCACCGAATAATCCGGATTAGTCCATTTCCATGGCTCCAAAACCGATCGTTTTGCTCCTTTATATAAATCAAATTCCTCTGACAGTTTTTCACCTCTCAATTCTAAGTTGGGTATGTAAAACAATTCTTTGCTTCCATCCGAATATTCAACCAACAAGTCTATCGGCATAGGAAAATTGCTCAGATTTTTTAATTCGATTGAATTCGAAGAAACATTGGCAACCGCATAATCCACTGTTCGGGTTGTGTTTACAAACAAATTCTCATACCATTTCAAATTCAGCCCGGACACTTTTTCTGCCGTTCTTCTGAAATCGTTTGGTGTAGGATGCTTGAATTTCCATTCGTCATAAAAACGCAAAAACGTACGTTTCAAATTTTCTTTTCCGATGATATATTCCAATTGAATTAAATAAACCTGTCCTTTTACATACGCTTGAACACCGTACGAATAGTTGTAATCATAATAATCGGCCAGCAAACTCATGGGTTCTTCCACTCCCGATTTGACCAAATCAAAATATCCTTCATACGCTGAATAATTAGGATTAGGCTCAATTGGTTTATTGAAAATTTCCAGATAAGCCAAATGTTCAGCGTAGGAAGTAAAACCTTCATCCATCCATTCGTCTACGGTTTCATTAATCGCAAACATATGCTGGAACCAGGAATGAGCAATTTCGTGATAAATAACGCCTACCAAACTCTCAAAATTCCGTTTTCCAGTAATCAGCGTTACTGTTCCATACTCCATTCCGCCGTCTCCACCTTGCACTACTGTGTAAGTGCTCCAAGGATATTTCCCGAAATGTTTACTCATGTATTCGAAAAATTTCACGGTTGGAGTTTCGGAATCCTGCCAGGTTTTAGCGAGAGTATCGTCATTCATCCGCACGAAATAAACGTCCGGTCCATTTGACACTTTTTGTTGGGTTACAACAAATTCTTTGTCAGCCGCCCATGCAAAATCATGGATGTTTTCTGCTTCGAAATGCCAGATAATTTTTTCTTTTGCGTTCAGGGTAGAAGATTTAGCGGTTCCTTTTAGCGAATATCCTTTTACATTGTCCGGATTCATCAATTTTCCGGATGCACCGATTACATAATCTTTTTGAATTTTAATTTTCACATCAAAATTCCCAAAAGGTGCCACAAATTCTCTTCCGATGTATTCGTCCAAATGCCATCCGAATTCGTCATAATGTGCCATTTTGGGATACCATTGTGTCATAGAGAAATCAACACCTTCTTTTGTGTTTTTACCGCCACGACGGATAATTTCAGGAACTTGTGCTTTCCATTCGAGATCAAAATTTGCTTTTTGTCCGGGTTTCAATACTTCAGCAAGCGTTACTTCCAAAATAGTTCCAATGATTTTATGTTTTAAATCTTTTCCGTTTTGTTTAATGGAATTTATTTTCTGATAACCGATATCTTCTTTTCCCAAAAGGGCGATTCGGCTTTTTGCAATTCCGTTCTCGTCTTTCACCATCATACGTGAATCAGGATCTTTAACATTGCTCAATCTATGATCCATAGCGCTTCCGGGCTGAAAAGCATTATAATAGACGTGAAAATAAACTTTATCCATTGTGTCGGGTGAATTATTGGTGTATGCCAATTTCATCTTTCCGTCGTATTGAAACTTAGCATCGTCTACGTCAATCTGCATTTCATAATCGGCTCTTTGCTGCCAATAAGTAATTTCCTGACCAAACAAGGTCAATCCAAAAATTTGTACCACAAAAAAACAGAACATTTTCTTCATCATAAATTTCGTTTGGGTAAACATACGAAATTTTGAAAAATGAAAAGAAGCACAGAAAAAATCACTAAACCTTTCTGGTCGGATTCTGTTTTAGAAAAGCATCCCAAGCGCTGTACGATTTTGTTTGAATTTCATTTCCTGAATTAAAAAAATGACAAACCGCTGCCGCCAATCCGTCTGTAGAGTCCAATCTTTTGGGTAATTCTTTAAGCTCCAAAAGGTTTTTCAGCATTCCGGCAACTTGTTCCTTTGAAGCGTTTCCGTTTCCGGTGATGGATTGTTTGATTTTTTTTGGCGAATATTCGGTAATGGGAACCTCTCTGTACAGTCCCGCTGCCATCGCAACTCCCTGTGCACGACCCAATTTCAGCATAGATTGTACGTTTTTCCCAAAGAAAGGAGCTTCTATGGCTAATTCATCCGGATGATAGGTATCGATAATAGAAAGTGTTTTTTCGAATATTTTTTTGAGTTTGAGTTCGTGCGAATCGTATTTGTGAAGCAACAATTCGTCCAATAAAAGAAAGTACATTTTCTTTTTTTTAACTTTTATCAATCCGAAACCCATCACCGTCGTTCCGGGGTCAATCCCTAATATGATTCGCTCCATTTTACAAATTTAAACGTTGACACCGATTTATTGATTTAATTTTTTATATTTAGAATTCTAATTTTCAATTTCAACTGATGAAATCAAAACTTTATTTAGTATTTATCCTAAGTTTTTTCTGGATAGGCAACATTTTATCTGCACAGAAAGAAGAACAACCCAAAGCGGAAGTAGTAACGATTAAAGCCTATAAAAATGCCAACAATAAAAAAGTCGAGGACAAAAAAGTGATAAGAGTACTGGAATTGCCAAACATTAGTTTATTTGTGGCATATTCTGATGCAAAAATGATAAACAGACTGGGAAACCCCTCCGGAGGTTTTGTCTATTACGGAACGGTGGATGTCAGTGATACATATTGGTATTGTTTAAGACCGGGCGAAGATGTTGCCTATATGGTTTCTTGGACATTCAATACTCAAGTCAATAAAAATAATATTTTTAGAAGAAATGCCCCTGAATATTTTAAAGATTATCCTGAATTAGCCAAAAAAATTGATGATCGGGAATTGAAACACGATGATATATTTGAAGTGGTGCAATTGTATAATAATTGGAAATCGGGTAAATAATTGAACTATTTCTTTTTAAAAGTCTGGTCAAATTCCAACGCCTCTTTTAGGATTTCTTGTAAGCCGGAAATATCTATTTCATCCAACTTTTTAAAAATTCTATAGAAAATCTGTCTATTGGTTCCACTTCGCAAAAAGTCATTTTTATCTTCAAGCGAACTTCCATACCAAAAAGCAATCATCACGCCCGATTTGATTCCGCCTCGCGGAACAGTTGATGGCCAAATCAAACAAATAGAACGGTTTCCATAAAAAAATGGAACGTTATAAGAGAACTTTTCTTTTGCTTGATTTTTAAATACTTCCAAAACTATCTGACGAAGAACATCTACTAAAATTCTTTCCTCTTCGGGAATGAAATCATAGAGTTCAACCAGTGATTTTATTTTGAATTTTTCTTTCAATCCGAATTAATTCAAACTCTCCAAATACGCATTCCAACCTTTGGTTTGGTATTCATGCGCTGATTCGGCGGGATTTGCGGACTGATAAATCCCCCTTCCCACGATGATGAAATCGGTATGATAATTTTTACAAACACGTTCCGGCGTGTTGTACTGCTGACCTTTCGTATCACCTTTCGAACTCAAATTCACGCCCGGCGTGAACAGCAGCAAATCATCCGAAATCTTTCGCTGTGCCACAGCACCCAAAACGTTGGAAGCTGATTCCGCTACATTTAGTGCTTTTGTGATGTAATAATCGTCCGTCAATGTTTCTTTTGAAGACATTTCCACAATCGCCACAACTCCCACATTTTCAAACACTTTCAAACTTTCTTTACCCGCAATCACATGTGAAGTGATCATATCTGCCCAATTTCCTATTTTATAAATTCCTTCTTTGAATTGTAATTCCTGTGTATTTCCGATGTCTCCAAATTTTCGGTCTTCAAACAATAAAAACTCTTTCTCTTTCGCAATTACTTTTAATTTCTCAATTAATTCAAATGAAAAATCTTTGATAATATCTGTATGCAATTTCAATGCTACGACATGAGAACCCACTTCTTCTGCCAATTTCAGTAATTCAGCAGAGGTAATCACATCAGCAGAAGCAATCAAATTGGATTGTTTTTTCAACGCAATTTCAATCAATTTTTTTCCAACCGGATGCTGAATTCTTTTTCGATCCAACGGAACTCTTTTTATTTCCGGTGGCGCAGGCGGATTGTTCAGGAAATTTTTGATACGAACCATTTCCGCATCGTTCAAACGATGGTAGCGGTGCAGAATATCAATCGCTTCGTTGATGGTAAATAACGTATGAACCGTATAACCTTTTTGTTTTAATTTTTGAATTCCACCTTGTTCCCTGTCCAGAACCACTACGATATCGGTCACTTTTAAACCCTCACGCTCGATTTCTTCGATCGTTTCCAGCAAACTTTGTCCGCTGGTAATTACATCTTCTACCAACAAACAATTTTGTCCGTCATGATAAACACCTTCTACCATGCGTTTGGTTCCATACCCTTTGTTTTCTTTTCGTTTGATTATCAAAGGAATTCCACTCGCAAGGCTCATGGTAGTTCCCATCGGCAATGCTGCATAAGGCACGCCACAGATTAAATCAAACGGAGCATTCTCTACTAATTCTAATAGATTGTTAGCTAAGGTTTTTAAAAGTTGGGGACTGGAGGAAAGCGGACGTAAATCCACATAAAATGGCGACTCTATCCCGCTTTTCAGGGTAAAATTTCCAAATTTGATAATTCCTAATTCGTAAGCTTTGAGTAAAAAATCTTCGCGTTGCTGCATTTCTAAAAGGTTTGCGCAAAGTTAAAAGAATTCGGCTATCTGACTATGAAAATCCGGAAGCAGTTTTGATGATTTATTCACATTTTT
>CALLXZ010000368.1 GCA_937875605.1 uncultured Moheibacter sp. | reverse complement strand
CCGAAACAGAAAAATATCCGCACGTTACATTTTTCTTTTCAGGCGGTCGTGAAAAGCCATTTGAAGGTGAGAGAAGAATTCTCTGTCCTTCACCCAAAGATGTTCCGACCTATGACTTAAAACCGGAAATGTCAGCTCACGAAATTACTAAAAATATTTTGCCGGAAATCATAAACCAAACGGCTGATTTTATTTGCTTGAATTTTGCCAATACTGATATGGTAGGACATACAGGCGTTTTTAAGGCAGCAGTAAAAGCGGCGGAAACCGTGGACCAATGTACGGAATCGATTGTGAAAACGGCTTTGGAAAATGATTATTCAGTCATCATTCTAGCCGATCATGGAAATGCTGATGTGATGATCAATCCGGACGGATCACCCAACACACAGCACAGCACAAATTTAGTACCCGTTATTTTGGTTCAAAAAGAAAAGAAATTTGAATTGAAAAATGGAAAATTGGGAGACATAGCTCCGACAATTTTAACACTTATGGACGTTCCTATCCCTGAGGAAATGACCGGAAACATTTTGCTTAGCCATTAAAATTTGTAACTTTGCACCTTCTACTAAAATTAACATTTCAAACAAATGAAAAGTTATATAATTGCCGTTGATTTTGACGGAACTATAGTTGAAGATGCATACCCGAGAATTGGGAAACCAATGCTTTTTGCGTTTGATTCGCTAAAACAATTACAAGCTCAAGGACATCGATTGGTTCTTTGGACATACCGTCATGGCAAAACACTGGATGAAGCGGTGCAGTTCTGTCGTGAAAACGGAATAGAATTCTATTCGGTCAATTCAAGTTTTGATGATGAAAAATTTGATACCGGAACGCAGAGCCGTAAAATTCATGCGGATTATTTTATAGACGATCGGAATTTAGGAGGATTTCCAGGTTGGGGCGAAGTGGTTCAGATTATTAGCAAACGAATTGAATTTTCTATCGGCGAACATGGAAAAGTAAAGGAAAGAAAAAAGAAAAAAAGAGGATTTTTCGGCATATGATTATTTATAAAAACAAAGAAGAATTAGAATTAATGTACCAAAGTGCCCAACTGGTTTCTAAAACCTTGGGACTTGTTGCAAAAGAAATCAAGCCGGGTGTTACTACTTTGCATTTGGATAAGCTGGCTTACGAATTCATCAAAGACAATGGCGGCGAACCCGGATTTTTAGGCATGTACGATTATCCGAAAACTTTACAGGCCTCTCCAAACGATCAGGTCGTGCACGGAATCCCAAACGACCAACCCCTTCAGGACGGTGATATTCTTTCGATTGACTGTGGTGTTTACATGAATGGTTTTCACGGCGATCATGCTTATACGTTTGAAGTGGGCGAAGTTGCTGAAGATGTCAAGAAATTACTTCGAATTACAAAAGAATCGCTTTATATAGGAATTTCCCAAATGTTGCCCGGAAACCGTGTAGGAGACATCGGTCATGCCATTCAAACTTATTGTGAAAAAGAAGGATACGGTGTAGTGAAAGAACTGGTTGGTCACGGACTTGGAAGAAAATTGCACGAAGAACCCCAAGTTCCCAACTATGGTCGTCGTGGCACCGGTAAAGCCCTGAAAGAAGGAATCACATTGGCCATCGAACCGATGATCAATATGGGAACCGATAAAGTCCGTTTTCACAAAGATGGCTGGACGATTACCACACGGGACAATAAACCCTCTGCGCATTTTGAGCACGATGCTGCTATCATAGACGGCAAACCGGTTTTGCTTTCCACTTTCCAATATATATATGAAGC
>CALLXZ010000367.1 GCA_937875605.1 uncultured Moheibacter sp. | reverse complement strand
GTGTTGTCTAATTTTAAGTTGTTGGAAATAATTAAATCGGAACCGACCGTTTGCAAACTGCTGAGTGCGTCGATTTCCATAATATTTTCATTGTCAAACAATTGAAATACACCGCCTACAGTTTCCAGATTTTCCAAGCCCGATAGATTGATCAAACTTTGAGAAGAATTGATTTTAAAATCGCCACCTATTGATTCGATTTGATCCAAAAAATCCAAAAAGGAAAAAGGTCCCTGCACCGTAACATTTCCCGGAATGTTTACACAATTTGGGAAATTCGACTGAAATGCAGCAACATCATTTTGAGTAGTAAACGTAATGTTGTCGGGACATTGCGCCAAAACGATAGTGCCGACAGTCCATAAAAGGGTAAAGAATTTTGTTTTCATATGAATTGATTTTCAAGCATCGTAAATCAATAGCGAAATCGGGTGAGTTTCTTATTAGAAATTTGAGAATAGATTTTGAAATAAATCTAATTAATCGTTAAACCAAACGATCTTTTAAAGCCAATGCAACGGCTTCCGTTCCGGAATTGACATGAAGTTTGGTATAGATATTTCGGATGTGGGATTTTACCGTATCAAACGCAATTCCAAGTTCAGCAGCAATCATTTTATAACTTTTACCCGAAACCAAAAGCTGTAAAACTCGTTTTTCTTTTTCGCTTAAATTGTATCGATTTTCGGTTGGAGATTTCGACTCGACATTGGTTCGAAAAAGCTCCAATACTTTTCTTGCAATTCCGGGCGACATGGGCGATCCGCCTTTATCCACTTCGCTGATTGCTTCCAAATATTCCTGTGGAGAAGAAGATTTCAGAATATAGCCCGAAGCGCCGGAACAAATCGCATCAAAAATATATTGGTCTTCAAAAAATACAGTCTGGATGAGAATCTGGATATTCGGATATTTTTCTTTGATTTTTCGGGTGGCTTCGATTCCATTGATTCCCGGCATTTCGATATCCATCAAAACTACTTCACAAGGACTTTTTTTCAATTCTTCCAACACATCATTTCCATGTGAATAAGCTCCCGAACATTTTATGTCGCTAGAAGCATTGATCAACATTTCAAATGTTTCCCGTAAATGTTTACTGTCCTCAAAAATTGAAACTCGTATCATAGAATTTAGTTATTTCCACAAATAACAATCAAATTTATGAAAACTAAAATCACGAAAACGGGTGAAAGAATTCAAATGGATTCCACTTCTATAATATACTTTTTGGAAATACTAAAATTGTACTTAAATTTGTACGATTTTAAATACATAATTATGACAATCACAACTGTTTCTGATTTCAGAAAAGACATAAAATCCTATTTGGACAGGGTTACAAAAAATTTTGAAATTCTGATTATCAATCGCGGTAAAGATTCAGGAATTGTCGTGATGTCACTGGAAGAATACAATTCTTTAATGGCTACAAACCACGAATTGTCTTCAAAAACCAATGAAACACGACTCGACTCTGCCATCGAAAAACTAAAAAACGGAAAATCCTTTGAAAAACAATTAACCGAAGATTGAAATGAAATATATTTTTGTGGATGAATCTTGGGAAGATTATTTATACTGGCAAAAAATTGACAAAAAAAAGGTAAAAAGAATCAATGATTTACTAAAAGATATTGCTCGGAATCCTTTTGAAGGAATTGGAAAACCCGAACCTTTGAAACATAAATATGCCGGTTTTTGGTCACGAAGAATCGACGAAGAGCATCGGTTGATTTATAAATATGAAGAAGGACAAATTTTGATTGCAAA
>CALLXZ010000366.1 GCA_937875605.1 uncultured Moheibacter sp. | reverse complement strand
AAATCAGAATTATCTATGGACAAACAAATTCAGATAAACGGATTATCCGTTTTGTTATTACGTGCTGCACTCAGTGGTATTTTCATTGTCGCAGGCGTATCGCATCTATTAAATCCCGAAGGTGTAACCCAACGTATTCAAAATGCTCCTTACAGTAGCTTTGCATCCATGTTTGGCGACCCACATTTATTAGGGATTTTATCGGGTTACGTACTACTCATTTTTGGAATTACTTTCTTGCTGGGCGTATTTACCCGTTGGTCAGCAATCATTCTTTTCATAACACTTATTCCCATTACGATAACAATACAAATGGGAAATGGATTAATGCATGGACCGCTGTGGAAGAACATTGCCTTATTTGGTGGTCTTTTGTTTTTTATCCTCAACAATCCTAAATCATTCAGTCTTTATAACAAATAGTAATAACATTCAAACAAATTTTAAAATGAAAAAACAAATCATAATTATCGCTTTATCCCTTTTAGGAATCACTTTTTTAAATGACGTAAAAGCTCAAACTCTTACGACATCCCAAGTAGAAAATGCCATTAAAAAGAATGGGAAATATGCCCTGTTAGTTCAAAACCCCAAGCATTTTATGGTATCGGTTATGACAGGCGAAGAATACAAAGCAAAAAGTCCGAAAATAGAATTTGAAATTGTGCTTATCGGTGAAGTGGTAAAGGATTTGGCTGAAAATCCGGAATTAAAACCGTTCATTGAAAAAGCTCAAAAAGAAGGCGTTAAAATCGTGGTTTGCGAATTTGCTATGAACAAATTAGGCGTTAAAAAATCGCAATACCATTCATCAATTCTTACTACGCCTAACGGTTTCACGTACCTTTTTGGCTTGCAGGAATTAGGATTTAACACCATAACTCTTTAATCAAACTGTATGAAAAAATTAGTAATATTATTCAGTTCAATAACCATGCTATCTTGTAGCGAAAACAATACAGAAGAAGTCATTACCATTCTTCAAACTGCGGACATACATGCCTATCTTAATCCGCATTCGGAATTGTTTGTGGAGAACGATTCCATCGTTTTCAGAAATGCAGGTGGTTTAGCGAATATCAAAACCTTGGTAGAATCGGCAAGGCAGGAAAATCCCGATGGAACAATCTTTATAGACGGCGGTGATTTGATACAAGGAAGCGGAGAAAGTGTCCATTCTGAAGGGAAAATATTTCCTTCCCTCATTCAGGCTATGAATTACGATTTACTGATTCCGGGCAACTGGGAAGTTATCTATGGCAAGCAGGTAATGCTCGACGTGATGAACGGTTACAAAACTAATGTCATCGTATCGAATATGTATCACGAAGCGGACGAAAAACCGATTTTTCCTCCCTATTGGATTACCGAAAAGAAAGGGGTTAAAATGGGGTTCATTGCCTATAATGACCCGGAAGTTCCGATACGACAAAACCCGGGTTTTAGTAAAGGGTTGAAATTTACTGAAGTTGAAAACAACTTGAAGGAACTCATCAAAGAGCTAAAAGAAACCCAAAAAGTAGATTTGCTCTTTTTGGTGGCACATATTGGTATTTCGAAACAGGTTTTATTGGCAAATAATCCTGCGGTAAAAGGCGTGGATTTCATTTTTGGAAACGATACGCACGAACGCATCCGAAAACCGATAAAAGGTAAATTTACAACGGTGGTAGAGCCCGGAGCTTTTGGTTCGTTTGTAGGTAAATTGGATTTGAAAATTAAAGACAAGAAAATTGTTGGTTACGATTACGAACTGATGGAAGTTGACCCGGAGAAATATCCCGCAAATACCGAAGTACAGCAATTGGTCGATCAGTCGTTGGCTCCCTACAAAGAAGATATGCAACGGATTTTGGGCTATACTTCGACACCGATGTACCGCTACTTAGTGGTTGAAAACCCCATGGACAATATGATTACCGATGCTTTGCTTTGGAAATCAGGTGCAGATTTTGCTACGTCCAATGGTTTTCGTTTTGGTGTGCCGATTGTTCCTGATGAAAATGGTAAAAAGGCGATTACCAAAGAGGATTTATGGCGGATGCTGCCTGTGGACGAACACATGAAAATCGGTGAAGTGACCGGTCAGCAAATCAAAGACTGGTTAGAAAAGGAAATCAACAATGTATTTGCCAAGGATCC
>CALLXZ010000365.1 GCA_937875605.1 uncultured Moheibacter sp. | reverse complement strand
GTACATAAAATATTGAGCAATCACCCCAATGTTCAGTTTTCCTTCTGCATATCGAACGCCTCCCATGTATAAAATAAGGAGATTACTTACCCCTACAACCAAGACCATTAGCGGGAAAAAGTAGGCTTCTGTTTGTGCCAGAGAAAGTGCTTTTTTCTCATACAAACCCGCTTCTTTTGCATAACTTTCTTGTGTAGATTTTTCTGTATTGAAAGATTTAATCACACGGATTCCGGAAAAAGTATCCTGAACAATGGACGAAATATTGGATTGTTGCTTTTGAACATCGTTACTTTTTTTATTAATGGTCGAGGCAACTTTGTAAATTAAAAATGAAAGGATGGGTAATGGACCTAATGTATAAAGCGTGAGCATAGGATCAATGTTGATCATGAAAGCCAAAATGATGGCAGCTCTGGAAATCAAATCCATCGGATACATAATTCCGGGTCCCAGATATTGACGTACAAATGCTACGTCTTCTGTGATCCGGTTCATCAGATCTCCGGTTTTATTTTTTTTGTAGAAGGAAAGCGATAATTTCTGGTAATGTTCGTAAATATCGTTTTTCAAATCATATTCGATGTGTCGCGAGGTTGCGATGATCATCAATCGTACACCAACCAATAATAATCCGGCAACAACTTTTAGTCCGATAAACAAAAGTGCAGCACTCATCAAACCTTTTTTAACATCAGCTAAATCGGTTTCTTTTCCAGATTGATATTGCGTTAAAATGGATTCAATATCATTGATGGCGCTTCCGACATAATTGATGGAAAAAATGGATACGAAATTCGACAGAATTATCATAACGAAGCCTGCTATCAGTTCCCAACGATATTTCCAAAGAAATTTATTTAAGGATAGTAATTCTTTCACTGCGCAAATTTAGTGCTTTTTGATTATCTTTGCAGTCGCTTAAACAGAATTAAATCTGAATTGAAATTATGTTAGGAAGAAGACAACTTCGTGAAAAAGCCATGCAGGCAATCTATGCTTGGAAAACAGCAGGAGAAGATTCCGATCAAAGGGCTATCGAAAAGAATATGTTAAAAGGAGTTGACGAAATATATGATCTGTATATCTATCTTCTGAATTTATTAGAATTCCAAAAAACAATCGCGGAGAATAAAATAGAATTAGGGAAAAATAAAAACTTCCGTACAGAGGAAGATTTGAATCCTAATCTAAAATTTGTAAACAATCCAATTTTCCGGATTTTGGATGAGAACGAAGAACTAAATGCTTATACTTCCAAAAATAAACAATTGAGTTGGGATTTGCTGGATACCTATCCCAATCATATTTTCAAAGAAATTATCGCAAGTGAAGAGTATGCTGCTTACATGAAAAATGAGCAAGATTCATTTGAAGAAGATAAAGCGTTTATGATGGAAATGTATGAATTATACATTGCTCCAAACGAAAATCTTCATGATTGGTTAGAAGAAAAAAATCTGTATTGGGCAGATGATGTTCACATTGCAAATTCAATGGTTTTGACGACTTTGAAGTCCTTTCTTTCCAAAAGTACCGGTAAAATTAAATTGTTCAAAGTTTACAAAGACGATGAAGATCGCGAATTTATCATTGAATTATTCCGTAAAACGATTCGTTACAGTGAAGAAACGCTGAAAATGATCGAAGAAAAAGCGACCAACTGGGAATTGGATCGAATTGCAGTTTTGGACTTGGTGCTGATGCAAATGGCGCTTACAGAGTTTCATTATTTCCCAAACATCCCACCAAAAGTTACGCTGAATGAATACATTGATTTATCCAAAATCTATTCGACCGAAAAAAGTAAAATTTTCGTAAACGGGATTTTAGATCGATCATTAAAGGAATTAAAAGGAATTTAACAGAGTTTTTAGTAAATTTTTGTCCAACTAACTGAAATAGTTTTAGTAATTTTATGGGCTTAAAATCAAATCAATAAATACAAAAAGATGAAAAATACAATTTTTGCAGCAGGTGTTTTAGCTATTTTCGCATTGACTTCTTGTAAAGAGGACAACGCATCTAAACTTTTTACAGATGCTGAAAAACAACAACAAGCGGAAGCAGTTGTAGATCCTGCTACGGCAGCAGCTTTGACATTTGAGTCTGAAACCTATGATTTTGGAAATCTTCCTGCAGGCGCAAAAGTGGATCACTACTTTAAATTTACCAATACCGGAAAATCTCCTTTGATCATTAAAGACGCAAAAGGATCTTGTGGTTGTACCGTTCCGGTTTTCCCTAAAGAACCAATCGCTCCGGGCGCTACCGATTCTATCAAAATCACCTATGATGCCGGTTCACAAAAAGGAAGACAACAAAAAACAGTTACGTTGACGACCAATACGGTAAAAGGAAAAGAGGTTTGTACATTTATAGCAACTTTGCCAAATGATGGAGCAGCCGCTCCGGCAGCAAACCCATTATCAGGATCCTAAACAAATAAGATGAAACAATTTAATTATATTTTATTACAAGCAGACGGCGGTGGCGGATGGTCCACTTTGATGTTATTTGGAGGAATGTTTATCATCATGTATTTTTTGATGATTCGTCCAAATTTACGTAAACAAAAACAAGAAAAAAAGTATCAGGAAGAACTGAAAAGAGGAGACTGGGTGGTGACCACAGCTGGAATTCACGGTAAAGTGTTTGATATTACAAACGATACAGTTGTGATAGAAACAGGAGCCGGTAAAATCAAATTTGAGAGAGCTGCGATTTCAAAAGAATTGAGTGCTGCACGTTATTCCGCAGGAGCTGAAAAGAAAGAATAAAAATTTTATACAAAAAAAGCCGGAGTTAACGCTTCGGCTTTTTTTTGGTCTATTTTTAATTTGTTAAAATTTTGAATTAAATTAACTTTGGAATTGAAATTTACAATTCTAATAAACTTAAATGAATCAACGATTTCAAATCATCATTTAAAATGAAAATCATAGGACTAACAGGCGGAATCGGTTCCGGTAAAAGCACAATTGCCAAATGGTTTTCTGAAAACGACATTCCCGTTTATGACTCAGATCGGGAAGCTAAAAAACTGATGAATGAGCATCCGGAAGTCATTCAGAAATTAATTGATTTATTCGGAGAAGAGGCTTATCAAAATGGTGTTTACAATAATCGATTTGTAGCTTCTCAGGTATTTAAGGATAAAGAATTATTAAAGAAATTAAATCAAATTGTTCATCCGGCAGTTTTTTATCATTTCCGAAATTGGGTGGGAAATCAACACTCAGAATTTGTTGTAAAAGAAGCAGCGATTCTTTTTGAGAGTGGTTCTTTTAAAGATTGTGATGCAATTATTTCGGTGGTGGCAGACGAAATAATCAGAATCAAACGAGTTGAAGAAAGAGATGGTTTAGAATCGGAGCAAATTCGTCAGAGAATGAAAAACCAATGGACAGACGAGCAACGAATTGAGCTTTCAGATTATGTGATTTATAATAATAGAGGTTTGGAAGAATTGAAATCAGAATTTTCAGAACTATATAAGAAATTGTTAAAGCGTTTTCATTCAAGTTAATTCAGTGTTAAACCTGATTTTAACATTTAGGGAAATGCTATGTTTGTAAGACTTAATCAATGAAAAAAGGATTCAACAAAATATTGATCATTCTCATGAGCGTGGCACTCATAGGGCTTGTTATCATTCAATTTTACTGGACACAGAAAGTCTTTGTTTCTCATACAGAGGAATTTAATGGCCGTGTTTACCAGGCATTGAATGAGACGGCGGAAGAAATCAATCAACGGGAATTACAACAATATTACAAAAGATTTGAAAACGTTCACAATGATTTCAAGTCCTCTACCGAAAAGCCGCAGGTGATGTCTTCGCAGTTAATTCAGGATTCGGCTGGAACGACTTATATCACACTTACACGTTATATTCTGGAGCGTTCGGTCGTTCCGGTTTCGGGCCAATACAACGATAGTTTGATCAGTGCTAATTTATATTCGCAGGAAAAAGTACTGAAAATCCCGAAAGATTCGGGAGCCAATATGATTCAGAATTTAAGTTTGAATACGGAAGAAAACTTCAAGAATTCAACCTATACTATCGAACGTTTGGCGAGACTGGATGCGGGAAATCGTCCCATTGATGCTCGATTGGATATAAAAGTGTTGGATTCTATTTTTACCAAACAACTTCGGAAAAGAGGCGTACAGTCACATCCGCAATTAGCGGTTTTAAAAGCAGATTCTACTGTGACCAAAGTTGTAACCTCGGAATTTGACTTGAAAGAAAGAGAATATACCATTCCAATTTTTTATGACAATCAGGATAAACCGCAATACCTTTTGACCACTTATTTTCCAGACAAACAACTGTCTATCCTGGGGCCGATTATTCCCATCGTTATGTTAACGATTATTTTTACGATTATCATCATTTCCGTATTCTCGCTGGCGATTTATTATATGCAGCTGCAACGTAAAATATCCGAAATTAAAACCGATTTCATCAACAATATGACCCATGAATTTAAAACGCCTATTGCAACGATCAACATTGCCTCAGATGCTTTGAAAAATGAAAAAGTCATTTCCGATCACGACCGAATTAAATATTATGCCGACTTAATAAAACAAGAAAACAAACGAATGAATTCGCAGGTGGAAATGGTTTTACGAATGGCAAAATTGGAACGAAACCAGGTAGACATCCAATTGCAGGAAGTTAATATAAATGATTTGGTTAGGAAA
The DNA here is from genome assembly GCA_937875605.1 of uncultured Moheibacter sp. Lineage (GTDB taxonomy): Bacteria > Bacteroidota > Bacteroidia > Flavobacteriales > Weeksellaceae > Moheibacter. The sequence goes on along the minus strand of CALLXZ010000365.1, from coordinate 861 downwards.
AGTGTTTCTACCATGCGCTTTATCGTGGACAATTTGAATGGCACTATTTTTGAAGATTATACAGCGAGCCGATCTATAGTGGATGGTGATTCTTTTCACTTAGAAAATACCATTAATAATATTTTGGATAATGCGAGAAAATATTCTCGTGAAAATCCTCAAATTTTTGTTAAAACATACAATGAAGCCGATCATATCGTTATAGAAGTCAGAGATCAGGGAATCGGGATGTCAAAATCTGTTTTGAAAAAGATTTTTGATCAATTTTATAGAGAAGAAACCGGTAATGTTCATAATGTAAAAGGACATGGGTTGGGATTGGCTTACGTAAGAAAAATAGTAGAATTACACAAAGGGCAGGTGTACGCAGAGAGTGAATCCAATAAGGGAAGTGCTTTTTTTATTAAACTGCCGACTAAATAAATAAGACATGAATGATAAGCAAAAACTACTTTTGGTGGAAGACGATCCGAGTTTCGGAGCCGTTTTGAAAGATTATCTTGCTATAAATGATTTTGACGTTACCCATGCAATCGATGGGGAAGACGGTTTGTCAAAATTCAAATCTGCGGAATACGATTTATGTATTCTGGATGTGATGATGCCGAAGAAAGACGGTTTCACACTTGGGAAAGAAATCAAAGAGCTGAAAAGCGAACAACCAATCATCTTTCTTACTGCAAAAAATATGCGGGACGATGTGTTGAACGGATACAAAATCGGGGCGGATGATTACATTACCAAACCTTTTGATTCTGAGATTTTATTGCATAAGATCCGTGCGGTGCTGCAAAGACATTCGGCAGATGAAGAAAAATTTGAGCAGGATGAATTCAAAATCGGTAAATTTCATTTTAATGC
>CALLXZ010000364.1 GCA_937875605.1 uncultured Moheibacter sp. | reverse complement strand
TTATGCCATGCTTTGTTATAAATAGTAACAAAATCTTTTGCAAATTTCTCAAGATGAATTTTATTAAATGAACGTATTTGATAAGAAAGATTGCCGCTGATGATATTTTTTATTCTATAAAATTTTTCGGGAAGCTTCGTTTTTAATTCTATACTGTAACAATTCTGCTTAAAATAAGTCATGAATCCATAGTTTTCAAATAATTTTTGATAATAAGGCGGATGATAGTTCATGCCATATAACGGAGACTGAAAACCTTGAATCAGTAAACCCCACCATTTCATTCGGTCGCCAAAATTAATCGGTCCGTCCATTGTACTTAGTCCGTTATTTTTAAGCCAAAATTTACAATGATCAAACATAAAATCAGCAGCATACTGACAGTCAATGCATTCAAAAAAACCGATGCCGCCTACAGGAGATTCCTCTTTTATAAAGAATGCTGCAATACGTCCGATTACTTCATCATTTTCATTGAATAACAACCATCTGCAACAGTCTCCTTTTTCAAAAAGTGGGTTTTTATTTCTATCAAAAACCGATTCTATGTCTTGATCCAAAGCTTTGATATAATTTGGATTGTTCTTGTGGATTTTGTCCGGAAAGTCTAAAAACTTCCGAACAATTTTTTTGGAGGTAACTTTTTGTAAATACATTTTTCAACATAAAATATGAAGCAAAAGTATAGTTCCATCCTACCCCTGATGTTTCTGTTTATAAACTTGGAATTAAAAATTGAAAACCATTAATTAACTTATAATCAATTAATTACAAGAACCAGAAGTTCGGATTTATAAATTGGAATGTTTTTTACGGAATTCAGAAGGCGTTTCATCCGTCATTTTTTTAAAAATAGTATTGAAGGAGGTTTTAGAATTAAATCCCGCTTCAAATGCAATTCCCAGTATAGAAAACTTTTTGAAAGAGTCATTGGTCAATAATTCTTTGGCATATTGCACTCTGTATTTGTTCACAAACTGGAAAAAATTTTCATTGAAACCATTGTTCAACAAATATGAAAGTTGGTGCGCAGTGATTTGAAGAAGATCTGAGAGTTTTGATAAGTTTAGTTCGCCATCCAGATAAGGTTTGTCGGTTTCCATTAGAGCAATCAATTTGGATTTCAAATCTTCAAAACTTTCATCAGGAATGAGTTTTTTTCGCTCAATTTTCTGTTCATCGTCAAATTCAATCGACAATAATTCTTCACGTTCTTTCTGATTAACGGGATAAATTTCTTTCTGCTTTAGAACTTGAAATGAAGTGCTGTAAGCGATTCCTAAAAACAATAAATCCATCACCAAATGTTGGTTCATTTTATAAACAAATACGTTGAAAAGTTCATATCCAACTGTTATAAAAATGGTGAATAACAACAATAAACTCAATCTCATTAACCATTTTAAATCGATATTTTCTGTATTGGAAGTGATGGTTTCAATTCGCTTTTGGTACTTTTTTATTCGAAAACAAATAATAATGAAATAAGGAAGGTTATGCGATATTGACAATAAATCTGCAATGCTCCTTATGGTTGGATTGTTCTCAGAGTTTAAAAGTAAAACGAGATAAATGATTGGAACAATAAGACAAATGACATCTGCCCTTTTAAAGTTATAATTAGGATTGATAAAAAATGCGACACTAAAAAATAAAAATACAGGAGTAAAAATCTGAATAAAGTTAACAAAGAAAATCAAACTAAAATTTGGTGAAAATTCGCAGATTTTCAATATATCCAAAACCCAAAAACAAGACCATAGAAATAAGAATATACTGAAATAAAAATTAGCTCTTTTATTTACTTTCATAGGGTTGAGTAAAACCACAAAAGATTGTAATACCAAACCTCCGTAAAGTAATATGAGAACGAATTTTTGAAAATTTTCTATAAACATACTGTGCAAACTTCAAAATTATTTATTTCTAACATTCCCCTTGTGTTTACCCTTATTTTTTAGTGTTAAATTCTTATGAAAATGAAAAACCTATCAAGATCTCAAATCCTGACAGGTTTTATATTTATGTTCATAAATTGAATTAATATCTATAATATTCCGGTTTGAATGGTCCTTTTACATCAACCCCGATATAATCAGCTTGTTCTTTTGTCAAAGTTTCCAATTCTACTCCCAATTTCGCTAAATGCAAAGCGGCTACTTTTTCATCCAAATGTTTGGGTAAAGTATAAACTTCGTTTCCATATTTCTCAGAATATTTCCACAATTCGATCTGAGCCAAAGTTTGGTTGGAGAAAGAATTAGACATCACAAAAGATGGATGACCTGTTGCGCAACCCAAATTAACCAAACGACCTTCTGCCAAAATGATAATTTCGTTTCCGTTTACGTTGTAAACATCTACTTGCGGTTTTACTTCATATTTCGTTGCACCGTATTTTTTATTTAACCAAGCCATATCGATTTCATTGTCAAAATGCCCGATATTACAAACGATGGTTTTATCTTTCATCTTCTCAAAATGACTTCCCTGAACGATATTGAAATTCCCGGTCGTCGTGATGATGATATCTGCATTTTCAATTACCGTATCCAATTTTTTCACTTCATATCCTTCCATTGCTGCTTGCAAAGCACAAATCGGGTCAATTTCCGTTACCGTAACGATTGCTCCGGCACCTTTGAAAGAAGCTGCTGTTCCTTTTCCGACATCTCCAAATCCACAAACAACCACTCTTTTCCCTGCCAACATCACATCTGTCGCACGACGAACCGCATCCACAGCCGACTCACGACATCCGTATTTGTTGTCAAATTTCGATTTGGTAACCGAATCATTTACGTTAATTGCCGGCATCACCAGAGTTCCGTTTTGCATTCTTTCATAAAGTCTGTGAACTCCTGTAGTTGTTTCCTCAGAAAGACCTTTGATTTCAGCCGTTAATTCGGGATATTTATCAAAAACCATATTGGTCAAATCACCACCATCATCTAAAATCATATTCAATGGTTTTCTGTCCTCTCCGAAAAACAAAGTTTGTTCGATACACCAATCGAATTCCTCTGCATTCATTCCTTTCCACGCATAAACCGGAATTCCGGCAGCAGCGATTGCAGCAGCAGCGTGATCCTGCGTTGAGAAAATATTACAAGAAGACCAGGTAACTTCTGCTCCAAGAGCTACCAAAGTTTCAATCAAAACAGCCGTTTGGATGGTCATGTGCAGACATCCGGCAATTCTTGCTCCTTTCAAAGGCTGAGAAGGACCGTATTCTTCACGAATCGCCATCAATCCCGGCATTTCGGCTTCCGCCAGTTTAATTTCTTTTCTTCCCCAATCAGCAAGAGCAATATCTTTTACTTTGTACGGAATGTATTCCACTTGTGTACTCATTTTTGATTTATTTATTATAATTTTGAAACAGTTTAAGTTTTCGGACTGCAAATGTACAAACTAATTTTTCAAAGTTAAAATGCCCCTTATCAATTCTTTACATACTGATGAATTTACGCGGATCGTAGGTTGGAAAACAACTGAAACGGACGAAGAATTACTTGCTTACCTGCAATTGAGTCCTTATCGTATCATGAAATACCTCACGCTCGGTCCCAAACAAGCAAAAGAATATCTGGGTTTACGGGCTTGTTTAAAAGAATTGAACTTAGATTTTGATGTGTATTATAACAAAAACGGAAAACCTTATCTACCAGCTAATAACCAGTTGTCCATTACCCATTCGTTTGATATGGTTTGCATTGGACTAAGTAAATTCAACATTGGAATTGATATCGAAAAAAACCGTCCGGGAAAGATTTTAAACATCAAACAAAAGTTCATTCGTGAGGACGAAGAGCAGTGGATTCCCAAAGAACGGGAAGACGAATATTTGCATGTGATTTGGGGGATTAAAGAAGGATTGTATAAACTAAACGGCGGAAATCTTTGGAATTTTTTACATCATTATAAAGTAGAACCTTTTGAATTGAAAAATAATTCACCCATTTTTTGTTCGGTTTTTGATGAGAACTTTCATCAGAAATATTCCGCATTTTATTCGATAGTAGAAAACAATTATTATTTGGTTTGGGTGTTGGATACGGACTAATTCCCAAACCCTGGCAGGGCTTTATATTTAACTATGAACGAATTCATCAATTATTTAATTGAACCCTATAAAACCTATGTTGGTTGGCAGATTTTACTCGAAGTAATTGCAGCTATTTTAGGAATTGCAAGTGTTTTCTTTTCATTGAAACGAAATATTTGGGTGTATCCAACCGGAATTATTTCTACCGGAATTTATATCTATTTATTGTTCAATTGGGGATTATATGGCGATATGCTGATCAACGTTTACTATACTGTCATGAGCGTTTACGGCTGGATTCTTTGGAGAAAAGCAACAGAAGAAGACCATATTCACGTTCCTGTTTTACGAATGAATAAAAAAGAATATTTCATAGGAAGTTTACTTTTTGTGTTTAGCATTTTAATCGTGCTCACGATTTATTATTATCGTCCGGTCATTCAAAAAGGCTTTGATTTGGCACATTTGA
>CALLXZ010000363.1 GCA_937875605.1 uncultured Moheibacter sp. | reverse complement strand
TCGCATATTCCTTTGTTGAGCATCGGGCTAAATTGCGCTTTGGGAGCTACTGATATGATTCCGTATGTAGAAACTTTATCAGATCATTCGCCATTTTATGTTAGCGTTTATCCAAATGCCGGATTGCCGAATGCTTTTGGAGGATACGACGAATCACCTGAAATAATGCTGGAAAATGTAAAACCCATGATCGAAAACGCATGGGTTAATATTATCGGAGGATGCTGCGGTACAACGCCTGAACATATCAAAGCCATTGCTGACTTTGCGAAGAATTTTGAACCGAGGAAATTAGTACAATTCCATTAAAAAAGACCTGATAGGTATGAAAATCGAAAAATGAATTTAAAACTAACTTTAAGCGGACTTGAACCGCTCTATGTACGCGAAAATTCCAACTTTATCAACGTGGGCGAACGGACCAATGTCACCGGTTCCAAACGTTTTTTAAGTTTGATAAAATCGGAGGATTACGAAGCCGCTTTACAGATTGCCCGCGACCAGGTGGAAGGTGGTGCGCAGATCATCGACATCAACATGGACGAAGGAATGCTCGATGGTAAACAAGCTATGGTTCGATTTTTACGTCTGATTGCTGCTGAACCTGATATTTCCAAAGTTCCAATCATGATTGATTCGTCCAAATGGGAAATTCTCGAAGAAGGATTGAAAAATGTGCAGGGAAAAGCGATTGTGAATTCGATCAGTTTGAAGGAAGGCGAAGAACAATTCATCAAACAAGCCAGAAAAATCCGTCGATACGGAGCGGCTGCGATTGTCATGGCATTTGATGAAATCGGTCAGGCGGATAATCTGCATCGGAGAATTGAAATCTGTAAACGTTCGTATGATATTTTGGTCAATCAAATTGGTTTCCCAAAAAATGACATCATTTTCGATGTCAATATTTTTCCGCTTGCGACCGGAATGGAAGAACACCGCCGAAATGCACTTGATTTTTTTGAAGCGACTAAATGGATCAAAGAAAATCTACCGGGAGCTTTGGTCAGCGGCGGAGTGAGTAACGCTTCGTTTTCATTTCGCGGAAATAATACCGTTCGCGAAGCCA
>CALLXZ010000362.1 GCA_937875605.1 uncultured Moheibacter sp. | reverse complement strand
AGATGGCAGTAGCAAATCATCTGTCCTTCTTCATCTTTGATTTCAATTTTCACCAGATGAACGGTTCTTCCTTTTTTTACAAATTCCGCACGTGCGGTGATGATTCCTTCTCTTTTTGGGCGAAGGTGATTGGACGTCATCTGCATTCCCACCGATTTAAATTCTTTCGGGTCAATGGAAGTTGCTGATAAAACGCTTCCGACCGTTTCTGCGAGCGCAATGCTGGCTCCGCCGTGTAAGATCCCATAAGGTTGATGTACTTTAGAGGTTACGGGCATCGTTGCTTCGATGAATCCTTCGCCTACATCTGAAAATTTAATTTCTAAGGTTTCCATAAGCGTTTGGGCGCTCATTTGGTTGAGTTTATCAAGTTTTGATTGTTTGTCCATCAGAATATTTTAGGATTATAATTTTCAGGGAATTTACCTTTTACATTGAAATAATAGGCTTCAATTTCCTGTAAAACTTCTTCTTTAGTTTTGTTGGGTATATCATCAATTACCTTACCGATTCCGGTCATTTTTTTCTGATAATCAGCATACGCGAGAAGAATAGGAACATTGGCTTCTAATGCGATGTAATAAAATCCTGTTTTCCACTTTTCGGCATAGGAACGTGAACCTTCAGGTGTGTTAAGCAGGTAAAGATGATGGTTGCTTTTTAATTGCTTGGCTCCGAATCCAACCATATCTGAACGTTGGGAACGATTGATGCCTATACCACCAAGTGATTTTATCAAAAATCCATACCAAGGTTTGGTCCAACTGTCTTTGATAAAAAATTTCATGGGAATACCCATGGCCCAAAAAGCAGAAACGGCGTAATAAAAATCCCAATTGGTAGTATGAGGTGCTGCGATGAGGACACATTTGGGAATGTTTTTGACGGGAACGGTGATGTCGAGCTTCCAGCCGGCCATATTTAAGAAAGTTTTTCCAAGAAATTTTTTCATAGGTTAGTTCTTAAGATGATCCTCGTAAGATTTTAAAAAATTCATCTAACAAATATACACTTTCGGGCATAAAAAAACCGGAATACTACATCCGGCTTTATTTTCACACTTGCGTGAGGTCGTCTTGTAAATCTCAGTGATTAACTGATGAATGAAATTACTAAATCAATCACCAGTGATGTTAATGTCAACAGAATCTGTACCATCGGTTATTTTGATTTTATTTTTGTTAATAATGACTTTTTCTTTTCCGTCTTCTATGTGTACACCCTTTGGGGATACGATGATGTTATGTGCGCTATCTGATTCTGAATTGAAATAGATGGTTTCGTCATCATAATTCTCTTCGTCGTGTTCACAGTTTGTGCATTGAAACTTTCCGTCTGTAAATTTAAAGAATTTATTTTCTCCGTACTCATAATCGTATTCATTTTTATCATTGTATAGGATGATATCTTCTACGTTGAGAGCTTTTACGGTTTTTGAAGTCGGAACATAAAGAATGATTTCTACTTCTTGATCTCTGAATTTGGAACCTTTTGGGAGAATGATGTAACTGTCAAGTTCGATCTCACCATTGGCCTTGACCTTATAGTCATACTGAATGTTTTCTGCATTTTCACGTGCGTTATCCATATTTCTTCCTTTGGATTTGTAAAGGACTTCTACTTTAATATTTTGGTCGTCGCTTTTTTTGATTTGAATATCTTTATCCATTTTCAGGTGTAGATTTCCATCAATTTCTGCAAAACTATTGTTTCCGTCATTTAGCCATTTGTATTTGTATTTGCCGCCATTTTTAAATTCGTTAAAGGAAATGGCAATCGTATCTGACTGGATAGAATAAGACTTCTGGTCAGTATATTCTATTTCGTGAAAGAAATTTTTTGCAATGTTCATTCCTAAAATCCCACTTCCAATGATGGCAAGCAACCAGACTCCCATTGAGGACCAAATGAACATACGGTTTATTTTAACTCTGGATGAAATGAGTTTTGAACCTAACATGATCAGCAAGATCGCCGGAATCGCAAACAAGATGACAAATAAGACTTTAGACGTTACATCTTGCCATTGGTCGTCTAAAATGTATCCAAAAAACTGCATGGGCACTTCAGAAAACGTAGCAATTACTAAAGAAATGGCTCCGATAATCAATCCTATCCCTGTACAAATCAACGAAATACCTATTAAGACTAAGATGATTTTACCCAATACGTGGAATAACTTTCCCAGCGCACCAGATGCATCGCGAGCCACTCCTTTCATCTCAGATGCGGCTTGGTTGGCGTTTTTTTTTATCGTTTCAAAATCGCCTGCCTGGCCGTACATCTCATATTTTTGGGTTGCTGTTTCTGCTTTTGGTAAGATAATCCAAAGAACTATGTAACTAATGACAGTCAAACTGGTAAGAGAAATGAAAAAGTCAGAGAACAGTAATACGATAAACAAGACTCTGGTTACCCAAGTTTCTACGCCTAAATAGTGTGCCAAACCTGAAAGTACACCTGCGATGATTTTGTCGTTCGGATCGCGGTACAGTTTTCTTTTTATTTTTTCACCGGAAGCCGTTTGTCTGTAAGAAGTTCCGGAAGTCGAAGAATAGGTATTTGTCGTTTCTTCGTTTTCTTCATCTACGAACTGTTCCGGACGTCCCATTACGTTTACGATGTGCTCCACATCTTGTTCGTTTACTACTTCTCTTACGCCTAATTTTTCCTTGAAAAGTTCGGCAATCCGGACTTCTACATCCGAAATGATGTCTTCTGTTCCTTCCATTCCGTGAAGCGAACGTCTGATGTCGTCCAAATAATTCTTTAATTTAAAGAAAGCACGGTCGTCCACAATAAAAGAAAAACCGCCTAAACTGATTGAGATCGTCTTATCCATGTTGATTTGTATCTATAGTTACTTTATTTACTGCGTTTTGTAGTTGATTCCAGGTTTCTGCTAATTCCTGCAGAAAATTCATTCCATCCTCTGTAAGTGTATAATATTTACGTGGCGGACCGGATGTGGATTCTTCCCAACGATAGTTAAGAAGATTGTCATTTTTCAATCGGGTTAAAAGAGGATAAAGTGTGCCTTCTACTACGATCATTTCTGATTTTTTTAGTTCATCGATTATATCGGACGCATAGGCATCGCCTCCTCTTTTGATGATGCTGAGAATGCAATACTCCAGTATTCCCTTTCTCATTTGCGTTTTTGTTTTTTCTATATCCATCTCGATATCTAATTTGTATTGCAAATATATACATTTAAAATAGTATTATGCAAAACAAAGTACTGAAATATTTTAATTATTTGAAATAATTAATTATAACAAACTGATTGTAAGTTATTTAATAATTAAAATATTTTAACTAATCATTGAATTAATTTGTATAAAACAAAAAAATCACCTCGAAGAGAGGTGATTTTTATATCTAAACGTATAAAATTCTATCTAAAATCAGGTCTAAATGGATTGCTGAAATCGTATCCTAAACTAAATAAGATTCCATTTCCGGCTTCTTTTGCAATGTCGGAAAGTCCTACATCATACGACATTCCCAATCGCAATCCACCTATTTTCAATTTCATCACAGGCGAAATGCTTAATCCCTGCGAACCGTTTTTATCTACGTCCTGACGATAGGAAACCCCTAAATCCAAACCTTGTTCTTGATCTCCAAAACCTATATGTCCCATTAAATTCAAATCAAACTGACGTTCGGAATTGGAATTCAAGTTCATTACCACAGATGGTTCTAAACGAAAACCGTCAAATACATAAATTTGATAACCCAATAAAAAATAGTACCAAGTTGGAAGTGGCTCAACGCCATTTGCTACTGCCTGGTTATTCTGCAAAGGAATATCCAATACCGAAACACCCGCAAATGCTCCTGCATATTTAAAGGAAACACCGAGGTTAAAATTATTCAGATTCGTATTCGGGTCAACTAAAGTTTCATCATTCGGATCATCTGCTATTACCCTTTCCACATCTAAACGTTGCTGGAAAAAGTTATAGGACAAACCAAATGAAAACAAATCTTCGGTTTCATCATCGCGAAAATCACGGCTGGAATTGATTGGAATATGGTAAGCTGCTGAAAGATTGGCACCTCTTAAACTTGATAATCCATTTTGGTCGTTAAAGACATAAATACCAAATGCTAAGCGATCAACTACAGTAGCATGAATACTGACTGTCTGAGTATTTGGACTTTCCGGAAGGTCTGCCCATTGATTTCTGTAACTTCCCGTCACACTTAAAACTTCTGGATTTACACCTGCATAAGATGGGTTAATCAAATACCTGTCACTTACTAAATAATGTTTGTAAAAGGGTAATCCCTCCTGCCCCAATGCCTGTATGGCTACTATTACTAAAACCGTCGCAAATAAAATTTTTCTCATGTGTGTTACCTATCTATTTCTAACGCTTATATGCCCTATATATTTTGTTTCGACCAATTCCTTAACTTTGGTTGAGATAATGTACCAATCATCGCCTGACGGAGCGCTTTCTCCTTTGTATTTTCCATTCCAACTATATCCGTCCAAAGTTTGGAGTCCCGAATCTACAAATATTTTTCCATAACGGTCAAATATTTTAACACTCCATTCCATTGAATTATTTAATCATCTTATGTTCCGGGTATCATTTTTCCCGTCATTATTAGGCAAAAAAAATTAAGAATGGAGAGTATCGCTGCTTTTGCGGTTATCGGTTCACAACCTCTTTCTCTGACATGTACCGTATATCAACCCCTGTTATCAAATTATTAAATCTTGGATTCGTTTGCAAAAAAACACCATCCAATTAAAATTCCAATGCTGTTCCTTTGTCAGCCACGTTCACGATTAAATAGAAATCGCCAATTTCAAATCAATCTCATAATTATTCATGTGTCTTAATTAAAAAGGGACAATCAAAATTAGACAGTCCCTCAAACTTAGTTAAATTTTCAAATATTTAAAATCTATCCGTTTCATATAACTCATTGACTTTTAACGGATATATTTCCTACAAACTTTTGTGCCTTGATTATCCCGTCCGAAGGAATCTCTATGATATACCAATAATCTCCGGTAGTTATATTATTCCCTAAATATTTTCCATCCCATTTGTAATTTCCTTCAAACTTCCTGTCGACAAATATTTTCCCGAAGCGGTCAAATATCTTAATAGTAGCGCCTTGTGTCACCTCTATCCCTCTAATTTCCCACGTATCGTTTTTACCGTCATTATTTGGTGATATAAAATTAGAAATACTTAAAATTACAACTTCATAACTGTCTTTCATACAACCATCTTCACGAACGTAAATCGTATAAATTTCACCTGGAATCAAATTATTAAACTGAGGACTATTTTGCCATAAGATACCATCTAGTGAATATTCTAAGGAGCCTCCTCCGTCACCAGAACTTCCGGAAACAATGACATAATTTGGTCCAATTTCAATTCCTGTAATAATCGGAGTTGGTGGTGTTGAAATTGTTAGTGTTTCTTCATTTATACATCCGTTCATACCGGTAACAATAACCGTATATGTTCCATTTTCAGAAATAGAAATAGCAGAACCTGTTCCTATTTCTATATCGTCTAAATACCAAGCAAAGGTAGCAGAAGGATCATCACTGGAAGCTGTTGCTTCAAATGT
>CALLXZ010000361.1 GCA_937875605.1 uncultured Moheibacter sp. | reverse complement strand
TAGGAAAGAATTTTGGAATGTCGTCCAATTTAAGAACACTGTGCACCATGTGCGGTGCCGACAAAACCTGTGATTTTTTCTGTTTTGACTGGAAAGCACAACGATGGAATTTATTGGTAATGAGCGGAGCCATCATAGGTGGTTTTGTTGCTTCTAATTATCTTTCAAATAATCAGACACCTGACTTAAACCCAAAAACGGTTGAACATTTAAAGGAAATAGGTTTTGAAAGTGCCGGGAAAGCATATGTACCAACAGAGCTTTTTGGACAGGAAGCTTTTTCAGACCCTAAGACATTGGCTATACTATTGATAGGAGGTATATTGGTTGGTTTTGGAGCACGTTACGCAGGTGGTTGTACTTCAGGTCATGCCATATCAGGTATCAGTAATTTACAGTTACCGTCATTGATTGCTACTATTGGATTTTTCATTGGAGGATTAATTATGGTACATCTTATTTTTCCTTTAATTTTTTAATACCAATGAAAAGGCTGGTGGTAATGCTGGTTGTAGTTATACTTTCTCAACCAATAAAAGCACAAGAAAACCACACAAAAGATACTCTTAAAAATAAATCTTTGGTTTCTTATCTGAAAGAAGGCGAAATCAGCGGACATATCCGAAATTATTTTTTGATGACTGAAAACCATAATGGAAACGATTATTATGCCAATGCCATTGGAGGTGTATTAAGCTATGAAACCAAATCGTACAAAGGTTTTCAGTTAGGTGTTTCAGGGATATTTACCTACAAGGTGTTTTCATCAGATTTGAATAAACCTTACGATCAGACCAATAAATCATCACGATGGGAGCAGGAACTTTTTGATGTGAACCATAAAGACAATTTTAAAGATTTAGACCGATTGGAGGAATTGTATATTAAGTATCATTGGAAGAATTCGTATATAACCTATGGAAAAATTCCTATAGAATATACGCCTTTATTGAATAAAAGCGATGGAAGAATGAAGCCTTTTGCTTTTCAGGGAGGTTGGTTGCATCACAAAGATGAAAAATTTCAGGCTGATGCGGCATGGATTCACAGAGTTTCCCCAAGATCAATGACCGAATGGTTTTCAATGGAAGAGGCTATCGGATTGACAAATAACGGCTATTTACCGAATGGCGAAAAAGCAGATTATGAACAATCAACATCCACGAGCGGTTTGTTTATTGCTCATTTAGGAAAAGAATTTAAAAATCTGAAAGCCAATTTCTGGAATTTTCATTTGGATAAATTCATTAACACCTCCTGGTTGCAATTGGAGTATACAAAAAAGAATTGGGAGTTTGGTGTGATTTATACGTATCAGATACCAGATGCCTACCAAAAGAAACTGGCTTACGAAAACCGATACGTGCAACCGAACGAAAACGGACAGGTTGCCAGTTTTATGCTGAAATATAAAAATGGAGCTTCTCAAATCAAGGCTGCGTATTCGAAATCTTTTGAGTCCGGCAGGTACTTATTCCCGAAAGAATTGGGGCGGGATCAGTTTTATACGTCCATGCCCAGAAGCCGTATTGAAGGATT
>CALLXZ010000360.1 GCA_937875605.1 uncultured Moheibacter sp. | reverse complement strand
AAGAAATTTTCGAACTGGAAACAGCAGGATTGGACGTTCGGTTTTTCTCAAATGAAATTGATATTTCGGAGTTGCCAAGTGCTTATAAAAATGCTGAAACCGTCCGAAACCAAATGAACGAATTCGGTTTAGGAACTGTGATTGATGAAGTAATGCCGTATGGTTGTATCATGGCAGGCGACTGGGAAAAGAATGCGCCTTGGAAGAAAAGGAGATAAAAAAACTACCTATCAGACTTAAAAACCTGATGGGTAGTTCTTATAATTTCAACTGCTTTATTTCTTCAAATACAAATCAAAATAATCCGTGATTTTCTGCATCAAATGAACACGGTCTTTTCCTCTTACATTGTGTTCGTAGCCCGGATACACAAAGTAATCTACCTGAACACCCTTTGTAACAGAATTGCGCAAGAAATCGATGGAATGCTGCCAAACTACCACCGGATCATCCGTCCCATGAATCAATAATAATTTTCCTTTCAGGTTTTCGGTTTTGTCCAGCAATTTATTTTTGGCATAACCATCCGTATTGTTTTCCGGTGTTCCCATATAGCGTTCGCCATACATCGCTTCATACATGCTCCAATCCATCACGGGACCTCCGGCAACGCCCGCTTTGAACACATCGGGTTTCATCAGCATAAACGAAGTGGTCATAAATCCGCCATAACTCCAGCCGTGAATGCCCATTCGCTCACCGTCTACAAACGATAAAGATTTCAGATAATTCACGCCTTTCATCTGGTCGTTCATTTCAATTTCGCCTAAATTCCGATGAATCGCCTGCTCAAATTTTAATCCTCTGTTTGAACTTCCTCTTCCATCCATTACCCAAACGACATAACCATTCTGCGCCATATAGTCGTACCAAAGATTTCCACTTGCCGGAAATCGGTTTAAGTTCATTTGGGCGTGAGGTCCGTTGTACAAATACACAATGACCGGATATTTTCTAGTCGAATCAAAATTCGTTGGGTAAATTAATTTTCCATATAAATCTGTACCATCATCGGCTTTTAGCGTTACGTTTTCCACTTTTGGCATTTGGTATTCTGCCAATGGATTTGCCGCTGTAAAGAGATTCTGTTTTGTTTTTTTGTCGGTCGAAAGAATGTCAATTTTTCTCGGTGTGTTTTCACTTGACCAATTATCCAAAACATAAGTTCCGGTTGAATTTGCCGTAAAAAAATGATAACCCGGATCTGAATCAATTCGATCCAACTTTCCATTTTCCCAGTTTACCGAATACAAATGTTTTTCCATCGCTCCGTCTTTGGTCGAAGTGATCAATAATACTTTTTTAGATGAATTCTCTCCTACAATTTCATTTACTAACCAATTTCCTTTGGTGATTTGATTGATTAATTTTCCATTCAAATCATAGCGATACAAATGCATAAAGCCGTCACGCTGACTCCACCAAACGAATTCTTTCTCATTTGGTAAAAAATACAATTCGTTTTGCGGCTCTACATACTTTTCATCTTTTTCTTCAAATAAAGTTTTGAGAAATTTTCCGCTTTGTGCATCATATTGATTCAATTTCATATGGTTTTGTCCCCGATTTAGAACCGCTACAAAAATGGATTTTTCATCAGGCGACCAAGTTACACAAGTCAGATATTGATCTTTCGGTTCGCCGGTTTCCAGAAAAGTGGTTTGATTTGTTTTGGGATTATAAACACCTATTTTCACTTGGTGAATCGTCCGTCCGGCAAACGGATATTTGATGTTTTGATTAACAGCCGGAACCGCCGACCAATTAATGATCGGATAATCTTCTACCATCGTTTCATCCATTCGGTAAAATGCAATCAAATTTCCTTTTGGTGAAAAGAAAATTCCTTTATGTATTCCAAATTCTTCTCTGTGAACGGTTTTCCCATTTACGATTCCGTATTTTCCATCAGAAGTGATTTGTTGGGTTTTTCCATCGTTTGCGATTAGAAATAAATTATTCTCCAAAACATAAGCTGCTTGTTTGGATTTCGGATCAAATTCGCTTACGTCTGCTGTTTCAGGCAGAGTCATCCACTTGGTAGAATTCTTATCGGTCAGTGAAAACCAGTGGTATTCCTTTTCGTTTATAAAATAGGCGTTCTTCCCGTCCACCCAATTCAAATTAGGAACCGCCATCAAATTCAATTTGGAAAAATCCGTCGAGCGAACAAGTGTATCTGCTTTTTGCGTTTTCGCATCGTATCCGACCAAAGCATTTCCATATCCGGTTTTTACTTTTTGCAAATAGGAATCGGATTCCGGAAGCCATTCGTACGATTTGTTTTCCGCCCTTATCCCCAACACCGCTTCTGACATGGTTAATTGTTTGGTTTGAGAAAACAAGGACGCTCCGGTGAGCAAAGCCGCTATCACTGTAAATTTATTCATCTTCTGATTTTTGTCTTTTAAAAAAAGTAAATTTAAAGAAAACTCATTTCAAAAAAATATTTTTCTGATGATGTGATTGATTGTTTCAGAATCAAAAGGTGTTTTCACCCTCATAAAAAAGATAAAATACCGAATCAGCTTCTTTTAGGATTTATCAAAATTTGCAATAGAAATTTAGTATAAATCTTAAAACATACGATTATGAAAAATCTTAAAATTCAATTGGTTTATTTGTTTGTAATTATCGGTCTGATCCTTTCATGTAACAATGATGACGATAATTCACCTGAACCCGATCCGGAACAAAGTTGTTTACCGGCTAATCTGCAGAATGATGTAATTGTTTTTTATCCGTTTTCGGGCGGTTCTATAAATGATTTTTCGGGCAACGGCTATGATTTGACCAATCCGACTTCCGCCATGTCGGGACAGGACAGAGCGGGAAATGCAAATTGTGCTTTTTTCTTTGATGCTGCGAACGGGGATTTTCTAACCTATGCCAATCCGGTTTTCATCAATGGTTTTGATAACCAACCCTTTTCCGTTTCGCTTTGGTTTAAGACAGAAGGAACAAGAAGCGGAGGCGATTATGAACAATTAATTGGTCGTAGTACAGGATTGCATTGTCCAGATACGTATGGCGAATGGTCGCTGGGTTTGTATGATTGCCGGAATTCGGTTTTCGGGATCAACGATTATAGTTTATGGGGAGATGGAATCGCAAATCCTTATGGTGATACGAGTTGTATAAATGATCCTTCTAAAAATGTCTGGCATCATTTAGTGGTAACTTCTGACGGAACTGCAGGAGGAACAAATATGTTTATAGATGGATTGCAAACAACACAAACGCCAGGGACAGGTTGTGGTAATCCTCAGGGAACAAACGACGTGGGTGATTTGTTTTTAGGTAAAGAATATACCGGATTTTTGGATGATGTGATGTTGTTTAACCGTATGCTTACTCAAGCCGAAATCAATCAATTATTTGAACTAAATCCTTGTTGTCAATAAGTTTCAAACTTAATAAAAGAACGAAATCTCAAATTATAAAAAACAAATCTTATGAAAAAACTTTTATTCTTATTCAGTTTACTAATTGGAACATCATACTATTTACAAGCGCAAAATGTAAA
>CALLXZ010000359.1 GCA_937875605.1 uncultured Moheibacter sp. | reverse complement strand
GAAAACTCACCCAAAAAAATGAAGCGCGAACTTTCGCTGCTTGACGGAACGATGATCGTTGCCGGATCGATGATTGGTTCCGGAATTTTTATCGTAAGTTCGGACATCGCCCGAAATGTAGGAAGTGCAGGATGGTTGATTTTCGTTTGGGTTTTGACCGGATTTATAACGCTGATTGCGGCTCTGAGCTACGGTGAACTTTCTGCTATTTTTCCAAAAGCAGGCGGACAATATGTTTATCTGCGTGAAGCCTATGGGAAATTGATTGCTTTTCTTTATGGATGGGGACTTTTTACCATCATCCAAACCGGCACGATAGCTGCTGTAGGAGTTGCTTTTGCTAAATTCACCGCCTTTATATTTCCGTTTTTCAGTGAAGACAATATCCTTTTTTCTATCGGAAATTTTGCGGTTAGTGCCGCTCAGATCCTCGCCATTCTTTCTATTGTATTTCTAACTTGGCTAAATTCACGAGGAGTCGAAAACGGAAAATTTGTACAAACGAGTTTGACGATTGTGAAATTGCTTTCACTCGGTGGATTGATCATATCCGGACTATTTTTTTCCTTTAATTCCCAGATTTGGGATGCTAATTGGTCAACTGCCTGGGACAACATGAAATGGTCAGCGGACTCTCTCCAAATGACCGAAATCTTAGGCGCTGCCGTTTTTGCCGGAATTGTTTCTTCTATGGTAGGTTCGCTTTTTTCAAGCGATGCTTGGAACAACGTGACTTTTATCGCCGGAGAAATGAAAAATCCGCAGCGAAATATAGGCTTGAGTTTATTTTTCGGAACGATGATCGTTACGATTATTTACGTTTTGATGAATCTCATGTACATCGCTACACTTTCCATGGAAGAAATTGCGACCGCGCCACAAGACAGAGTGGCAGTAGCTTCTGCGTTGAAAATATTTGGTTCGGAAGGAGCAATTATCATTGCTGCAATGATTATGATTTCCACTTTTGGGTGTAACAATGGTTTGATTCTCGCCGGAGCTCGTGTTTACCACGCTATGGCAAATGATGGCGTGTTCTTTAAAAAAGCGGCAGGTCTGAACCAATTTGAAGTTCCGGCTTGGGGACTTTGGATTCAGTGCATTTGGGCAAGTGCGCTGTGTCTGAGCGGACGGTATGGAGATTTGCTCGATTTTGTCGTGATGGCAGTTTTGATTTTTTACATTTTGACAATTTTGGGAATTTTTATTCTCCGAAAAAAACGTCCTGACCTGCCCAGAACCTATAAAGCCTTTGGTTATCCGGTCTTACCGGCATTATACATCATCTTAGCTACTACGATTTGTGTGGGATTATTAATTTACAAAACGACGTATGCCGGAATTGGGTTGGGAATTATTTTGATTGGGATTCCGGTTTATTATTGGATTGAGAAAAAGAAGAAATGAATTACTTCAAATCAAATCGATTTTCGATTCCCAACAAGTTGTAGATAATCTTCAAGTGATATTTCACGGTGTTTTCGGAAATAAAAAGCTGAGAACCTATCTCTTTATTGGTTTTTCCTTGTTTGACCAGTTCTATGATTTGGAGCTGGCGTTCAGAGAGATTATAGGATTCAAATCCTTGTTTTGATTCATCTTTCTCGTTCAGTTCTTTTGAAAGTTTTTCCAGTTCATTTCGCATACGGTTATTATCCCGTTCTATTAAAATCCGTTTTTGCTTGTTTGATTTGAATAATTGGAATAAAACAAGAATCAGCATAAGTAAAATAACGGAAGTGATTATAAGAAAAATCCGTGTATTTTGTTCATTTCGAAGTTCCAATTCCCGCCTTTTATTGATTAATTCTTTTTCGAGCAGATTTAGTTTGCCACTTTCAAAAGGAGCATTGTATTTTCCGGAAACTTCATTTCCTTTCCGCTCAAAATAATACGCATTTTCAAAGTCCTTTTTGGTTAAATAAAAATGACTCATATCGTATAAAAGACGTATTTTGTAAATATCCATTTGGTATTTATCTGCATAGAGCATTCCCTGCTCATACGCTGATTTTGCCTTGTTTTCATCTTGAACTTCTTCTGCAAGATTGATTTTTTTTGCATAAACCGCAGGCAAATGTTGTGGATTTTCTTTTTTCAGGATCTCAATTCCCTCATTTAGTGCTTTTTCTGCCTCTGTATAGTTCCCTTCGAGCGAATTCATAGTTGCTGCAACGTTGAGAAAAAAAGCTCTTGTCGTCCCATCTACCAAATTCAAATCCTCGGGATTGATTTCATCAAATAATTTACGGGCTTCTTCAAATTTCAATAAGTCAAACTGAATGAACATTTTCTCAATCAGAACACGTGTTTCAACTGCTTTTTTATGTCGCGTCTGAACACCTTCTTTCAAAGCAAAGTTCAGATTGTTTAAAACCTCAGGGTAATTAAAAAGACGTTTGTAGGTAAGTGCTTTTTGTAAATAAGCATTGTATTTGTCTTCATGAGAACTGGAACTATCGGAAATAATATCTTCTAATTTGACGATAGAAGAATCATATTTGTACTGATTGTTTAGTTCTGTAATTTCTTGATTTAACTTGGTTGGGTCAATCGATTGCCCCAAAAGAATGATTGGAAAACCCAACATCCAAAACAAACCAATTATTTTTTGGCTAACTCTCAAATCCCCTAAACGAACTAACTCTTTGATTACTAACTTAAATATGACTACCCGAGTGGGTAGTTTCCGCAACTACTCCCTAACTACACCCACAAAAATAGGTAAAAAAAGAATTATTTAAGACTTTCGCACTGCTTTTTATGAAAAGGGTTTCAGAAGAATTTAATGTTTAGAATAATAAAAATTTAACCATCTAACCTCAAAGTGGATTCTCTCTCGATTTTGAGCAGTAACAAAATCTTAACTACCTGAATGCTCTCTTTACTTAATAAATTTTTGGTTGGAGGCAGTGTATATTCTTCTGGTTATAAATTAACCAGAAGAATATTTTTTTAAAACTAGTAAAACTTGAACGTTGAAAATCTAAATTCGGAATTTAGACAATTAGTGATGAGGTGCAGGAACCAGTAAAACCGGCGTTTTCGCTCCTTTAACAACCGCATCCGACACACTTCCTACAAATGCTTTGTAAATCGCACTATGGCTGATGTATCCCAAAATAATTAGTTCAATATGAAGATTTTCTGCCAATTTTAAAATCTGTTTGTCAGCATATCCTTGTAATAAATGAATTTCACAATGAATTCCGGCTTCAACAAATTTTGCTTTGAACGAATTCAACGTTTCCATTTCCTTTTCGTATTCCGATAAATTGATGGGTGAAATATATTCAATTCCGGGCTCGGTAACGACAACATCTTTATCGATAGATGTAACATGCACCAAATGGACTTTTGCATCAAATGCAATTGCAATCTCAATGGCTTTTTGAGCGACTAAATTTCCTTCTTTGTTTGAATCAATGGGAACCAATATCGTTTTCATCTTGCTAAACTTTTAAATCTGTAAGAAAGTTAGACAAACTTCGGTAGATAAACTATGATTTTTGTGGGATTAACAGAGATTTAATTTAAACTATATTCTGTTCCGTCTTTACCGTCTTTTAGCTGGATTCCGATGGCTAAAAGCTGGTCTCGGATTTGGTCGGATAAAGCCCAGTTTTTATCGGCACGTGCCTGTTCTCTCATTCCGATGAGCATCTGCATCACGCCGTCCAATTTTTCCGAATTTCCCTGTGCTTCTTCTTCCGATTTTAATCCCATCACATCAAACACAAATTCGTTCAAGGATTTTTTAAGAGAATCAATGTCCGATTGCGTTAATTTTTCCGTTCCGGCTTTTGCTCCGTTGATGACACGAACGGCTTCAAACAAATTCGAAATCAAAATCGGTGTATTGAAATCATCATCCATCGCTGCATAACCATTTATCAACCAATTATTTACATCAAAAGTAGATTCAGCCGAAGGTTCTAATTGTTCCAAATGTTTGATGGCATCCATCAGTCGGTTAAACCCCTTTTCACTTGCCAGCATCGCATCGTTTGAAATATCCAAAACACTTCGGTAATGCGCTTGTAAAAAGCAAAAACGAACGACACTCGGATGAAAGGGTTTCTCAAAAAAGTCGTTATTACCATTGACCAACTGCATCGGCAAAATATAATTTCCGGTGGATTTACTCATACGTTGAGCGTTCATCGTGAGCATATTGGCATGTAGCCAATATTTCACGGGTTCGTGTCCGTTTGCGCCTTTGGCTTGTGCAATTTCACATTCGTGGTGCGGAAATTTCAGATCCATTCCGCCGCCGTGAATATCGAAAAATTCACCCAAATATTTGGTGCTCATCACGGTACATTCGAGATGCCAACCCGGAAACCCATCGCCCCAAGGCGAACCCCAGCGCATGATGTGAGCGGGAGAAGCGTTTTTCCAAAGCGCAAAATCCACCGGATTTCGTTTTTCGCCCTGT
>CALLXZ010000358.1 GCA_937875605.1 uncultured Moheibacter sp. | reverse complement strand
ACCACACGACCTAACATTCCTTCTCCTACACGGATGGATGTAATTCGGTTGGTTCGTTTTACGGTGTCACCTTCCTTGATTTCTTTGGACTGACCCATTAATACTACCCCAACGTTATCCTCTTCCAGGTTCAGTACCATTCCTTCCAATCCATTGGAGAATTCTACTAACTCACCCATCTGAGCATTGTCCAATCCGTAAACACGAGCAATACCATCACCAACACTAAGAACTGTTCCTACTTCTGACATTTCAACGTTTACGTCGAAGTTAGAAAGCTGTTGTTTTAAGATTGCTGAAACTTCAGCCGGTTTTATTTCTGCCATTTTACTTTTGTTTAAAGTTTAAGGTTTCAAGTTTAATCTACTTGCAACTTTTATTTTTTAGTTTAAATTTAAGAATTCAGATTTTTAATTATTTACATCCAAATTCTATTTAAATTTTAGCAACGTAATCGTTTATATCAAATTCTTTTTTCAATTTATTCAATCTCGATCTTACGCTGGAGTCGATTTGTTTATCACCCACACGCAAAATGAAACCTCCGATCAAATCCGGGTTGATTTTATTTTCGATTTTATAGGAATAATTTGCACCCATCGTGGATTTTGCTTTTTCAAGAATCTCTTGAATCAATCCCTCATTCAGTTCAGTCGCTGTGATGACTTCAGCTGTTCGAATGTTGTTAGATTGGTCATACAATTCGTTGAACTGAGAAGCGATTTGCTTTAACAAACCTTCTCTTCTTTGATCGATAACCAATTTGATGAAGTTCTGACTTGCCGGTGAAAATCCTTTGAACAATTCTTTTGCTATCTCATTTTTTCTTCTCGAATCCAAAACAGGAGAACTTAAGAATTGCGCCAATTCACGACTGGACTGAATCGAATTTTTCAAATCCACCATTTCCTGATTGATTTCTGCCGCTTTGCCACTCTCGTTTGCAAACTGCATCAATCCTTTTGCGTATCGTTTAGCTGCGCGAAATCCTGCCATTTTAGTTTAATTTAGCTTCATTAATGATATCTCTCGCCAACGATTCCTGAGCCGATTTATCATTTAATTCTTTCTTCAATACTTTTTCAGCAACATCAATTGACAATTGGGCAACTTGATTTTTAAGGTCTGTCATCGCAGCCGCTTTTTCATTGTTGATCGCCAATTTAGCATTTTCAACCAAACGGTCTGCTGCAGACTGAGCCGTTTCCTTGGCTTGTGCTATGATGCTGTCTTTTGCTTCTCTTGCTTCTTTTAAAATCGCATCACGTTCGATTTTTGCTTCTTTTAAAATCTTGTCATTTTCTGATTTTAAAAGCGTCATTTCTTCACGTGCTTTTTTGGCTTCATTCAAAGCATCTTCGATCGATTTTTCTCTTTCATTTACCGCACCCAAAATAGGTTTCCATGCAAACTTTCTCAATAAGAATAAGAACAGCAAAAACAAAAGAATCTGCCAGAAAAACAACCCAAATGAAAAATCGCTAAATAATTTCTCCATTTTATTTTAATTTAAGGTATACTACCTGTTTATTATTTCTTAATTTATTCAAATATAAAATCTAAAAAACTCACTGCAACCAACCGTTGTTCAGTGAGTTTTTATATTAATTTTCAGCTACTGCAAACAATGCAGCAAATCCGATACCTTCAATCAACGCCGCTGCAATCAACATCGCTGTTTGAATTTTACCGTAAGCTTCAGGCTGACGAGCGATACCTTCCATCGCTCCTTTTCCGATCAAACCGATTCCGATTCCGGCACCGATAACCGCTAAACCTGCTCCTACAATTCTTGGAATTTCCATAAGTATATATTTAAATAATTAAACAATTCTAAATTAATGTGCTTCTTCGCCTTCGTGGTGATGCTCTTCTACGGCGAAACCGAAGTAAAGCGCTGCCAACATGGTAAATATATAGGCCTGTAGCAATGCTACAAAAAATTCTATCAAAAAGATGGCGAACGACAATCCAAATGATAGTGTGCCGCCTAACCAAGATTTAAAAATAAATATCATTCCCACCAAACTCATCATCACGATGTGTCCTGCCGTGATGTTGGCAAAAAGTCGGATCATCAATGAAAACGGTTTGATAAAAACACCCAAAACTTCAATTGGAATCAATAAGATATACAAAGGAATTTTCGCATACCAAGGCATTGAATTTCCTAATGGATTGAAAATATGCGACCAATAAGTCGATCTGCCCGATACGTTGGTAATTATAAAAGTGATAACCGCCAAAGCTGCCGTTACCGTAATATTCCCCGTAACATTTGCTGCCAATGGTGAGATTCCTAAAATATTTAAAATCCAAATAAAGAAGAAAATCGTTAATAAAAAACTCATGAATCTTTTATAATGCTTCTCTCCGATGTTTGGAATTGCAATATCGTCTTTTACATATAAAATAATCGGCTCCAAAAATCTTCCCAATCCGGAAGGAACCAAGGATTTTTTGTAACGTTTCGCCATTCCTCCAAACAATAACAACATAATCAAACCTGTAACAATGATGTTTACTACGTTTTTGGTAATGGAAAAATCCAATGGTTTTTCGTTCGTCACATTGTGCTTCTCATCATAATTTATGACACCTTGCGCATCCGTTTTGTATATCTTGCTATGGTATAATTTATAATAATTCCCGTTTTTCTCTACCACTTTTTCTCCGTGTCCAAATTGAGAAGAACAAAAAACAACCAATCCGTTGTCTATCAAAATAACCGGAAGCGAAAACCCGATATAGGTATGATGCTCTTTATCCGTCAATACATTATAGAAATGAGAATCCTGTAAGTGATGTGGGATAACTTCGTTGATTTCGGCTTTCATTTGATCCTGTTCAGACAACGCAGGAGTTTCTCCATGCGCTGGAGTTTCAACTGCATAAGTTGTCGAAAAAGCAAGGAACAACAGAATGAATGTAAATAGTTTACTCATAGGAGTTTTCATTTAACTCAATTTTGAGGTGCAAAAGTAATTCTTATTTTGTTAAAAAAGAAACCATTTTTTCTGCTTTTTATCATTTTTCCGGATGAAGTAAAAGTTTGGCTGTAAAAAGTGTAATTAAAACTAAACTAATAAGATACAAAATTATAAATCCAAATTTCAACTGACCATTGTCCAAATCAATGGAATTATCCATAAATATCTTTGCAGCTACCAATTTTACAGCGATGATTCCTATGAACAAAAAGCCTAAATGTTTATGAAAATAGGTGTTTAATTCGGCTATCAAAAAAAGCGTCAACGTACAAACCAATCCTGTGAAAATATAAATCAATGTAAAATTGGATTCAGAATTCAGCCCAAAACGCAAAATCAGAAAGTGCACTACTATACAACAAAGAAAAAACAAAATGTAACCAATTGCCTTTTTAAAACTTTTCATTTATTAATTCTTTTTAGTTGCTGTAAAATAAAGTACAAAGAAACGCCTAAGCCGACCAAAGTTCCTAATAAAGTGAAATAATTAGTTTCAGACGAATTCCATTTTTCATCGGCTTTCTTTCCCAACCAAATAAAAATCAACATTATCGCCATCATTTGAAATGCAATGCTGGTAAGCTGAATGTATTTGGTATACGAATTTTTGTTTTTTTCTTCTGGCATAGTAATTTGTAACTTTGCAAAAAAATGATTTGGTAAAGATAGGAAACATAACCTTACCGGAATTCCCTTTGTTGCTGGCGCCGATGGAGGATGTGAGTGATCCGCCTTTTCGTCGTTTGTGTAAAATGCATGGTGCGGATTTGATGTATTCCGAATTTATTTCGTCCGAAGGACTCATTCGTGATGCTATCAAAAGCAAAAAGAAGCTCGATATTTTTGACTACGAACGTCCTGTCGGAATTCAAATTTTCGGTGGGGATGAAGAAGCCATGGCTATGTCAGCCAAAATCGTGGAAACCGTCCAGCCCGATTTGGTGGACATCAATTTCGGTTGTCCGGTAAAAAAAGTAGTTTGCAAAGGAGCCGGAGCCGGTGTTTTAAAAGACATCGAACTTATGGTCAAATTGACCAAAGCCGTTATCCGCTCCACTCATTTGCCGGTTACAGTCAAAACCCGTTTGGGATGGGATCATGAAAGCATCAACATCCAAGAAGTCGCCGAAAGATTACAGGATGTCGGAATCAAAGCACTTTCTATACACGGCAGAACTCGTGCGCAGATGTACAAAGGCGAAGCCGACTGGACGGAAATCGCCAAAGTGAAAGCCAATCCGAACATTGAAATTCCGATTTTCGGAAACGGTGATATCGATTCTCCACAAAAAGCATTGGGTTATAAAACCAAATATGGCGTAGATGGTGTGATGATCGGACGTTCGGCAATTGGAAATCCATGGATTTTTAACCAAATCAAACATTTCGTCAAAACAGGTGAAAACCTCCCTGAACCCACTTTGGCTGAACGAGCCGAAGCAGCCAAACAGCACTTAACTTGGGCGTGCGAATGGAAAGGCGAACGCACCGGAATTCTCGAAACCCGTATGCATTATACCAATTATTTTAAAGGTGTTTCCCATTTTAAACCCTATCGCCAGCGATTGGTAACTTCTGATGATTTCAATGAGTTAATGGGAATTTTGGATGAAGTTTCTAATGAGATGGAAGTTAGATGATGGAAGATGGAGATTTAAAAATCAATCTAAATTCTAAATTAAATTTCATGCTTATCTACGAAAAAGAAATCCTGATCACTCCCGAATTCATAGACCAAAACAATCATGTAAACAATGTACAATTCGCCCATTGGGTGGAAATGATCGCGGCCGAACACTGGGATTTGCTCAAACACAAAAGCAAATATGCCGGAAATATTTGGTTTTTGATGGAACATCATATTCAGTATAAAAAACAGGTTTATTTAGGTGAAACACTCATCGTCCGCACGCATCCGGAAAATCCTGAGGGAATCCGCCAACCGCGAAAAGTCGAATTTTACAGAGACGGAGAACTTATGGTCGATTCACTTACCAAATGGGTTATGATCCATCCGGAAACGGAAAAAATCGTTCGGATCGAACAAGATTGGCTAGAATCTTTCCATTAATTTCTGAAAATACTTAATTATAATTCGAAGAAAAATGATACTTTTATTCGAAACAAAACCGAATGAAACATTTCCTATTGCTTCCTTTTTTAGCTATTTTCCAATTAGGATTTTCCCAAATTACCAGCACTGCAGTCAATAAATCCAATTTTGAAGCCTCAGGATTTCCGTTTAAAGGCGTTCGTGTTTTGACCGTGGAAAACATTTCAACTCCATCCGAAGAAAATTATTATGTCTTTTCCAAAAACGAACGAGGTTCTGATCAGGATGAATTGTACATCCAGCAATTCAAAAAAATAAATGACCAGTGGAGCGTAACAATCGAAAGAACGATTGCTGAAAGCGGAATTGTTACATCGGTTTGGGATGCACGCAAATCTTTTTTCGATGCAGATAAAGATGGTCAAGCCGATGTCCTTTTCGTTTATTCCAAACACCCAAAAGGAAACATGGACAAACAGATAAGTATTGCTTTGATCCTGATTTACAAAAACGAAATCTATACGATTGAAAATACAGCCGCTGCCAATTATGACCCTATGTATGATTTGTACGATTTCAATCCGGAAGATTTACCCAAACCTGTTATGGACAAATTTGAAGAGTACTGGATGAATTTGGATAAGAAATAGTATTTAGAAAATAGACTTTTATCTAATTCGTTGAAATATAAATTTTACCCAAAACAAAATCCGCTGAGCGTCTCAGCGGATTTTTCATTTTATATTCTCTACCTACCTCAAACCTTCAATTTCGAGCCGGTAAGGTGGGTTTTCCTACCGCTACTGAGGGTTTCCCTGACCTTTATAAGTGGGTGGTTTTTCCAAAACGAGGTGGGTGATTGAAGGTTTCAGGTAGCTACCACCACTTCCTTTTCAGGTGGAGGGTAGGAAAAACCTTCGCCGTCGGAGGTTTTGGGTGGTAACCCCTACCTCAGAGGGGGGGGGACCCCCGTTATGAAGTGGGTGTCGGGTCTTCTTGTGGATTGGAAGCGTCTATGAATCTCTGTTTCAAAGCGTCATAAATAGCATCTGCACCCGGAACACCTGCCCCTGCCGCTGCTCCGAAAAGCCGATACAGAACCAATCCTGAGATATACGCCTCACTTCCGGCCAGCATCTGAGTGTCTTCCAGTTTTTCGGTCAATTGACGGGTTAGCACAAGGAGTTCATCGAGTTGATTATAAAGTTGCAAATCAGTCTGCATGGGTGGAATGGTGATGTAACTCGGAATCATGTTTGCGTTATTGATACCGGAGTTGATGGCATCTTCCACAAAAACTTTGTTGGACACATTGATCTTCGGGATAGACATCCGTTCCTCTGTGGTAAGTCCGGTGAGGAAAGGCATGTTTGTAAGGATGGTTTGGAGTGCGGTTTTGACTGCGGTTACCTGCGCGGCAGTCATAGTCACGTTGAGGCGACTGTTGTTTAAGTTAGACATAATAAGTTGGGTTTAAAATTAATTATAAACCTAATTTACTAAATCCTAATGAATTGGAGGAATTTATTTTTGGGGAAATTGGAATAAATATCAATAAGAAATATTTGTGATTTTTGCTTATGAATTATTTATTATCAATGAATAATATAACCTCTTTCGAATTAATTTTAGAAATCAATGTATCTCCCTTTTGTTGGCCGATTTTATATTCTAATGAATCAAACATTACAATCTTGGTTCCATGATTCGTCCAAACAGTTTTTAAGTTGCCTTGTCTTTTATTATCTGCAATTTTAGTGATTCCGAATTTTTCTATTGCAAAACCTTCTGCTGCTGGAAACCAATATTCAATTAACCGACCATTTTTATACTTATAAACTTCTCTTGCTAAATACTTTCTGTTTTGAAAAGTAATAAAACAATCGGCAGGATAGATATATTCATAATTTTCATCAAATTCAGCTTTGACAACAGTTATATTTGATTGTTGCAAAATTGAATATGCGAAATAAAAAATTACTCCCAACACTATCAGAATAGCAACTTTCAGTAAGTTAGAATTCTTCATATTAAATGATTAATTTAACTACGTAAACAAATACCATTTCACGCCGAACTGGATTTTGAAATCACGGAAGGGTGTAAAGGGTGCGCTGTAATAGTTGTTTTCTCCCCAGAACGTATTGAAATGATCGGCACGAAGAAAGATGCGCATGCGATCAATTTTGATGTTGAGAAAAAAGTCAAGCATGGGATTTCCACCGATTTTCTGAATTCCGTAGGTGGAATTGGTTCGTTGCAACATGAATTCGTTTATGACCGGGAAAAATTCTCTGGACTCAAATTCACTAAAATAATTAGCATTAAATCCCACCTGCACTTCTGCGCGATCGTTAAACATCATGCCTTGCCAATATATAGAAGCACGCGCTATCAAATCGGGAAGCGGTAAAAACCCTTCGTTTTGGGTAACTTTCTGATATTGAACCGTTGTGCGCAAATTGAATTTACGGTATGTCAATAGATTATTGGCTTTGATTTGAAATAAGGAAATGCTACCATCCATTTGTCGTGGTCGGAAATCACTTCCTACATAGACATAATTATCCACATTGAAAATCGTTCCTTCGACATCGGTTTTCAGTTTTTCGAGGTTAATCTTTCCGAAAAGTTTCTGAGTATTCAGGTTCTCAAAATTATAATTATAATAGTTGAAGTCTTTGTAAAAGCTTTGGTTGTAAAACAAATTCAAGGATGGAAAAGATGATTCTACCAACACACCCCCGATGATGTGATATCCGTCAATGGGCTGAATGTCCAATTCGGCATTTACATGGTATTGACTTTTGAAAACATCACCGGATTTGAATTCGGCATCAGCCGTTAGTTTAATTTTCTCGTTCCAATCAAAATAAAGTTTGGCAACTCCACCCAACAAGTTGTCTTCTATGGCTTGTGGAATGTTGACCAACCCAACTGAAAGTGGATCTGAGGAATACAGTTTTAATTTCTCATAGCGCAAACCGGCTTCGAGCAAAAGTCGTTTTCCCCATTGGAATTCGATGGTTGAGGTATTTTGAAGGGTTTCAAGATTCTTTCTGTTTCTTCTTTGAAGATGTCCAAAAATCGGGCTTTCGTAATAATCTTCTACTGCGGTTTCTTCGTAGAAATATTTTTGTTTTTCGTAAGTGAAAATATTTTTAATCAAAATAGGCGTCCGTAGTTCCGTAGAATCCGACTTTGCTTTGCCAAAGAGACCATAACTCGCTCCCAAATGAAATCTTCTGGAATCAAATTGCGAGTCAGCTGACTCTAAGTTCACAGCGATGTTCTGCCGGTTGGTAGTTCGTAAACTATCATCTAAAACAAATTGTTCCAATTGCTGAATTCCTGCATTTTCTTCGTTGTCCAAATTCTGGGAAGCAAAATGTGTCCATAATTTGAAACGTTCATTTTTGGATTTATAACTGATAGTACTGATAAATGCATTGTTAGCAGCCAAGTTATTTTGATACCTTCCCACCGAACGAAGCCCTCTGTAACGAACGGAATAGTTCAATTGCGGTGTCAGATTGTGCGTAAAGGTTGTGGACAGATATTGTCCTTCTCTCAATCCATTTTCAAATACAAATTCGGTCATAGGTGTTTTTACATCGTAATAGCGAATGTCTCCCGGGAAAAGATAATTAAATGATTTGCCTGTAGGTAGTAAATGATTCCGAAATCGGGATTCTTCGTATTCTAATGGATTAAAGGTCTGCCCAAAGTTGGGGAAAAACATTTTACCAAAAACATCTTTTTCCGTGAAGTTCTGTTTGTAAAAACTTTCAATGGTAAGAACGGTATCGACAATTGACGGATTGAAGTCTCCCTGCCTCCAATAGGTATAGTCTGTGATAACAGGGGTATGAACTTTCAAACTATCATTAGCAACCTCACGCTTTCCGAAATCCTGCAAGGAATCACGGATGGCATTAGGGTCATCATAGTTTTGATTGATTTGGGCTTGTGTATTCTGAAAAAAGAATAACAAAAGCATAACGCCAAACAAGTACTTCATGCAAATCGATTGAACGGCACAAAGGTAAATGAAATTTTGAGGAATAAAAAAACCCACTCAAAGAGTGGGTTTTGAATATTTAATCAATCACCTAATTAATAACCAGGAGTCTG
>CALLXZ010000357.1 GCA_937875605.1 uncultured Moheibacter sp. | reverse complement strand
ATTATTTAATTAAAAAAGGATATGTTTCTCATAAAGAATCAATTGAATTAATTAAAAATTCTAATTTATTATTACTGACTAATTTTCCCGATCAGAAATCAAAAGGCATTATTCCCGGAAAAATATTTGAATACATGGCAACCGGAAATCCGATTTTAGCAATAGGACCGAGTGGAGGAGACGTAGCCCAAATCTTACATGAAACCCAATCCGGTAATTATTTCACACATTCTCAAAAAGAAGAAGTGAAAAATTATATTTTGGAAATTTATAGGAAATGGAAAACGGGCGAAAAATTTCACCCGTCTGATTCCATTTATAAATATTCGAGAAGGTCTTTGACCAAAAGGTTAGTTGAAATAATTGGTTAAGCGTTTTTTAGTTACAACTATTAGCTACTTTTCCATATTCCATAAAGAGCTTTGATTGTTCTGCTATCATTAGAGCGGGATTATTATCATAGGTAATTTCTGCTTGACGGATTTTTTCAATGTAATTGTCAATCGTGGTTCGCAAATTACTTCGACATTCGATTTTTTGCTGAATACCCTGTGAATTACTGTTTTGATGTTGCATATTGCAGATTTTTAATTCGTTTTCCAATTTGGCTTTTTCCATTCCACCGAGTATGTTTGCCAATTCGCCCAAACCTTGCTGTGAACCGCCTTCGAAAAGGTTACCGGAAGATGTTTTCTCAAGACCCTCTTTTTGCTTTCGGGCATTTTCAAGTTCCAAAGTTTGAATGTCCATTTTGATTCCCGAACATGGGCCGTCCATATTCATATTATTGGCTTTTTCTTTTTTCTGTTCTATATTTTCCGTTGCTTTTGCATAGAAATCGCCTTCCCGGGATTCGGTAAAAAGTTCAGCATTGAATTCTACGTTTATATTTTCCCAGGAAACGGCAGTGATAAAGCTATTGGGCGTATTCATTTCGGTAATCATTTGAATTCCGCCATCGGTTTTTACATAACCAATTCCCGAATAACCCAAAAATTTTGTGATTTTTAATTTTTGTTTAGAATTGGAACCAATCAGATAGAAATTATTCTGACCTGTTCCATAAGCATGCGCCGTAAATCCGTTTACAGAAGTCTGGGTTTGGGATTTTTTAGGTAAAGTTCCAGAAGCAGACGGAAATTGTATTGCTGAAATAATTGTATTATTTGTTCCTGCGAAATGCTTTATTTCTCCTTTCACTTTATCGTTATAAAATTGGAAGAATTCTCCTTTTTGGGTAAAGAAATTCAACATGAA
>CALLXZ010000356.1 GCA_937875605.1 uncultured Moheibacter sp. | reverse complement strand
ACACCGCAGGAAAATCCAAAAGGATATGATGAAAATTCACCTATGACGTATGCAACGCAATTCAATGACAAACAAGATAGATTCCTTTTGGTGCACGGATCAGCGGATGACAATGTTCATTTACAAAATGCGATGGAATTGTCAGAATCATTGATTCAAGCAGATAAACAATTTGAAATGATGATTTATCCGGACAAAAACCATGGGATTTATGGTGGGAAAACACGCATTCAACTTTACCGAAAAATGACGAATTTCATTTTAGAAAATCTCTAAAATTAATACTTAATATATGTGGAAAAATCACCCTAAAGCTCTTCCGTTCCTGTTTCTTTCAGAAATGTGGGAACGTTTCGGTTATTATCTGATGATCGGGATTTTTACGCTTTACCTCAAAGATGTGGAAAGCGGATTTGCCATGACCGAAAAAGAAGCGTCTGATTTGTACGGGACTTTTATTGCATTGGTTTTTTTGACACCATTCATCGGAGGATTGGTGGCTGACCGTTATTGGGGATACCGAAAATCGATTATCATTGGAGGAATTCTAATGGGAACGGGTTATATGATGATGGGAATTCACGATATCACTGCTCTGTACATTGCGATGACATTGGTGATTCTCGGAAACGGATTTTTTAAACCCAACATTTCCACGCTTTTAGGTAATTTTTATTCACAGGAAAAATTTAAAACTAAAAAAGACGAAGGCTACAATATTTTCTACATGGGAATCAATGTCGGAGCTTTCATTTGTAACTTTTTCGGTGCGGCGTTGTATATTCTTTTAGGATGGAATTTTGCGTTCATCGCAGCGGGAATCGGCATGTTTATCGGTGTAATTGTTTTCCTTTTGGGAACGAAACATTATGTAGGTTTCGACCAGAAAAAAGGAGTGCAACCGGGCGATATGTCTTTCGGGAAAATTGTACTTTTCATTTTAGTTCCATCGGCAGTTTTCGGAGCAATCGGATGGTTGATCAAAGGAGTTGAATCTGCTTCCAATCCAAATGCGGCGATATTTGGTTCTGACAGTACTGATGCATTTATTTTTGCATGTATTCCTGTTGTTTTCTTTTATGCCAATTTATATTTTCGTGCAAAAAGCGAACATAAACGTTCCATCGGAGCTTTGTTGGCAATATTTTCCGTTGTAATTTTATTTTGGGCAGTATTCAAATTGAATGGCTCAGCTTTAAATACTTGGGCGGATCGCTATACGGACAGACAAGTTACAGGTGTATCAGAAGATATTTT
>CALLXZ010000355.1 GCA_937875605.1 uncultured Moheibacter sp. | reverse complement strand
GTTTTGGGTTTTATAAAGGGAAGTGAAAAGCCAGATGAGATCATCGTCATTACCGCACATTATGATCATGTGGGAATGGAAAACGGTGAAATTTATAATGGAGCAGACGATGACGGATCGGGAAGTGTAGCGATTTTAGAAATTGCAAAAGCATTTAAAAAAGCAGAGAAAGATGGCTATAAACCCAAACGCTCCATTTTATTTCTTCATGTGACAGCAGAGGAAATTGGTTTGTTAGGGTCAAAATACTACACAGATGTCCAACCGGTTTTTCCACTTGAAAATACGATTGCCAATCTGAATATGGATATGATTGGCCGTGTGGACGATGCTCATTTAGGGAAAGAAAATTATGTTTATTTGATTGGTTCGGATAAGCTAAGTACAGAGCTTCATAATCTTTCTGAAGCCGTTAATCAGAAATATATCCAAATGGATTTGGACTATACTTATAACGCTGAAAACGATCCTAATCGTTTTTATTATCGTTCAGATCATTATAATTTCGCCAAAAACAACATTCCTATTATTTTCTATTTCAATGGCGTTCATGCTGATTATCACCAACCAACGGATACGCCGGACAAAATCAATTACGATTTATTAGCAAAACGAACTCAATTGATTTTTGCAACTGCTTGGGAATTGGCTAATACAGAAAATCGTCCTTTTGTCGATAAAAAATAAAAAAGCACATCTGTTAAAATGTGCTTTTCATCATTGAAATTAATTTTTTATCCAAAGCAAATCTTTCCATTTCGGATAGTAATAACCGAATATTACGATATTGATTAACAAAGGAATACCTGTTTCTACTAATTCATGTGGACGATTATCAATCATCGCATGAAATAAAAATATCGTAATGATGACCGGCATCAATACGATGCTTCCCATTAATCTTGTTCTCGGGAAAATCAATAACAATCCACTCAACACTTCTAATCCACCGATAACTTTCATAAATCCGGACTGACATAAAGCATCCATCAGATTACGATAATGAAGTGGCAAAGTGCTGGTTTCATCATAAATACGACAAGGCGGAATCAGGTTTCGGTTAAAACCTTTGTAAATAAAATACACCCCCAAAGCTACGCTAAGTGCTAAAATTAAATAAGTTGCAGTTTTTTTCATTTTATTAATATTAAGTTATAATGAATTCAAAAATTTTAAAAGATCATTTCGATCATTGGTTGATAGGTTTTTAAATTTTTCTTTTGATTGCTGAGCTTCACCACCGTGCCACATAATAGCTTCGGTAATATTTCTGGCTCTTCCATCATGTAAAAATTCGGTATGACCGTTGACAATTTGTTGTAACCCAATACCCCAAAGCGGACGCGTTTTCCATTCTCTTCCGTTTGCTCTGAAATCGGGACGGTTATCAGCAAGTCCTTCACCCATATCGTGCAAAAGCAAATCAGTGAATGGATAGAAAGTTTGGTTGGACAATGCCAAAATAGGTGTAACACCTGTTTTTTGACGAGGTACATGACAAGCCGTACAATTCAGTTGTTGAAACAATTGATAACCTCGATTCACCTGTGGGTTATCTACGTCTCTCGCAGCAGGCACAGCCAATGTGCGATTGTAAAAAACATTTTGAGCAATGATAGTTTCAGATAATTCAGGGTCGTCTTCCAAACCATCGGGATATTCATCTTGGGAAAACACAAAATTGGTTACGCCCATATCTTCATGATAAGCAGATAAAACCTGCATTTCGATGGTTGAAGTATTGGCTTTCCAACCAAATCGTCCTAATTCATGCATTTGTGTAATCGGATTCCAAACATAATTAGGCTTCCCACTGATTCCGTCTTCGTTGCTATCAAATTCGTCTGCAAACAAAAGAATATCAGACTCTGAAATAAATTCCAACAATCCCAACCCGAAAACCGGCGGAGCAATTCTCGGCGAAATCATTAAATCAGAAGGTAAGGACTGATAAGCATTCGTAAAATAGATTTGAGGTTTTCGAAGATAAACAATTGTTCCGTCTGCCAAGGTTTCTGTATGTTCCGTCCAATTAACATTATAATTTACTTCGGGTTGAAATCCGAAAATAGAATGATTCTGCGCCTGAATTCCAAATCCGGGAACCGCCAAAGGTCCTTGATGTTCATCCATGCCCGGAATGCTGATTCTCACAAGTAAACTGCTAAATCCGTTCACATTGGAAGGAAATCTCCCTCTTCCGTCCGACGGATGGCATTTCACGCAAGAAGAATTATTATAAACAGGACCTAAACCGGAATTAAGATTGGCAGGAGCGGTTACAAAAATCTGTTCAAAATCGGTGTCTCCCAATAAATGCAATTCCAAATCATATCCCGTCAAATTAGATGCAGGTGAACTGTAAGCAATATTTGACATGGTAAAGATAGTCGTTTCCCCACCTGCATATTCCCTTTCCATATCGATAGGAGTTCCAGGATCCTCATCATTATTTTGACAAGAATATACAATTAAACAACCCATAGACAGATAAATTAAAAATCTTTTCATTTAATAAAAAACACCATTGACGAAATACGCCAATGGTTATTTAATCTTTATTACAAAATTTATTATAAACTATTGATGTAGGGTTTAAGCTGTTGATTCAAAGCATCATAAAGTTCAATCACTTTTTGAATTGCTTCTTCTACAGCCGGGCGGTTATTTTGAATCGCATCTGTAAAAGTCCCCGGAATGTTTTCAATTGCTAAAATAGCTGCATCAATTTTAGATTTAATCTGAGTATCCAAGGTAGAATTATCAGCGGCCACTATCTCCGAGATTCCCAAGCCGTTTGAACCATTATAATCACCTAAATACACATATTTGATTCCACGAATATTATCTGCAAAATCGGCTTTTGAATTATTACTAAATCGGGATTCCTCATCTTCTAAAGAAAAAGAACCATTGTTTGCATACATCGGGTCGTTCATTTTTCCATTTCCTACTTCATCAGCAATTACTGCCATTCCATCTACAACTTGTAACAAAGCTGCTTTTTGAGAACCATAAATTCCATTTTGAGCATTGGTTAAATTAGCTGCGAAATTTGAACCCGAAGAACTCCAAGCATTATATAAATCTGTAGTTTGCTGGCTCAAATAATTGGCGGTCGCCTTGATATAATCAATTTCACGAGCCGTTAATTGAGCGGCTGTTTTTTGTCCATCAATTCCCCAAAGTAAATACTCCAAAGCATGAAATCCTTTTGCATTGGCATCCTGCTCTGAAATAAAGGTTGTTGTGATGGGAGAACTACTGTTTAGAACGGCAGTAACAAACTGAAGATCAATAGGCCATGAATCAATGTTTCCATCTACTCCTAATCCTTCATCACCTGCCGGTCCATAAAGTGTTGATTCTGAGTTTTCCCAATAGATACGCATCTGAACCCAAGCATTTCTTGCCGCAACCAAAGCATCTTGATTTCCAATTTGAACAGAAGACGCTGTTGAAGCCATAGCTTCTCCTTTTGTTTTTAATACCTGATAATTGCTTACAACTACATTGTTTGCAACATTCGTCAGATGGGAAGAATAATCCGCAGCTGGTGCGATTATAACATCATCATCTGAACAAGACACCAAGAAAACGCTTACCAATGCAAGTGAAATTCCGGTCATTTTAAAATTGAATGTGTTTTTCATAATTTTTATAGTATGTATGTTTATGTTTTAAAATGTAAAACCGATTCCGGCTGAAAAAATATTTTCTTTTTGTTTTCCATCAATATTTCCGGTTGCGATATCCACGTTATCAGAACCCAGTGTCCGAGACGAATACTGTGCTTTCAATATTATTTCAGGGAAAACAAACCAATTCACACCGCCTGTTATGACACTTCGCTCCCATCGTTTATTGGGTGTTATATTTCCGGCAGTTTCATTCATCGTGTCATAATAGTCGTAACGTGCAAATGGGTAAACTTTCATTTTTGCTTCTTTGTTAATTAAATTCAAAATGTCATAACCCAATTCGGCAGAAAAACCCAAAGCATTTTTACCAACCGGTGTTTTTTTAATTCCAAGTGTGGCAGGAAGATTTCGGTTTCGTTGGGTAATCAATTCTGAATTTTGTAAATCCCCGTAAATGAATTGTGAAACAAATCGGAACGGATATTCAAAATAAGCCAGATGCGCTCCGAATATTTTTACATGAGCATCTACTTCCATATCAGGTTTGGGACGGTTTCCGGCAGTATTTCCATAATAATAAGAAACCCCAAAATGAGTATATTTATGCTTTCCAAAATGAAAATTCAGATTGGCGAAATAAGCCAGGTTCTCAGCATTAACCATTTCAAATTTATTCTGATATCCATTTTTAATCCAATTTGCTGAACTAAATCCGGTAGATTCCAATCCGTTTACGAGAGCTGCCTGATAACTCAAACGATTTTTCCAAAAAGTTCCGTATACCATCAAACCGTTTTCATACCACCCCAAAGGAAGTATCACATCCTCCATTTCGGAACGATGAGTCGTAAAATATTCGTCAGGGTCATCCAGTCTTTGTGAAACATTGAAATTCAATTTTAAACGCCCCATTTTAAATCCTAAATAAGGACGAAACTGATAATCTATGTGAAGTTGTTCCAATTTTACTTCTCCACCTGCTTCAATTTCTTGTTCAAATTCGCCAAACTCTTCCTGAACATCCAATTCCATGGTGGAACCTGAGCCTCCGTGCTCAAATTCTATTTCAGTATGTAAAGAAAGTTTTTCGGTAAAATGATAATCTACATATACGTTCAAACGCTCGGCATCCATTTTATCTCGGATTCCGGGATCGGTATCAAAACGACCGTAATTATAATAATTTACTACACCATATCCTTTTACGGAGAAGTTAGACCATTTGAGAAGTCTGTTTTTCTGTTCCGGACTTAAATCCTGGTTTGAATTTTCAACCTTTAATTCTTCTCGTAATTCATTTTTGATTACGGTTTTGAGACTGTCTAAATTTATAATTTGGGCAGAGACAAAACTCATATACAAAAATACAATTGCACTTAATTGAGTTTTCATTTATTTAGATTAAATAAAAATAATATGCAAATGTTAAATTTTTATTAATTCAAAAAACATGAATTATGTCATATTATTTAGAACCGATCTATATAATATTTAAAGTAAGAATTTGAATCCATTGTAATTTTTCCGTAGTTTTGAACTAAAACATCTGAATCATGACAAAACTTATCAAAGTACATCCGGAAAATCCACATGAAAGAGCAATCAATCAAATCGTTGATGTTTTGAAAAATGGCGGGCTGATTATTTATCCTTCCGATACAGTTTATGGTTTAGGTTGCGATATCACGAATATGAAAGCAATGGAAAAGCTGGCAAAAATAAAAGGAGTAAAACTCGATAAGTCGCAGTTTTCCTTTGTCTGTAACGATTTGAGTCATCTATCACAATACACAAAACCGATTTCAAATTCCAATTTCAAATTGTTGAGAAGGGCTTTGCCAGGACCATTTACATTTGTTTTAGAGGCTTCCAATAATTTACC
>CALLXZ010000354.1 GCA_937875605.1 uncultured Moheibacter sp. | reverse complement strand
TCAAAATATCTTCATACAATCCTTCGTAACTATCCTCTTTATTGGCAAGTAAAACCACTTCTTGTGCTTCTGCCATCGCCTGGACAATTTGTTTGTTTCCGACTTTGTAAATTGGATCATCTTTTCGTTCGGAATTTTCGTTGAGAATTGCCATATAAGGCGTTTCCCAAATCTGAACCTGATGATGACGAGTCGCTTCGGCTTCGGTTCGGAAATAAATCAAACTTCCATCCTTAAAAATCGTAAATCCATTGCAAATAATCGGCGTTTCAACCGTTTGTTGGATGATGTTATAGGACATCAAAATGAAAGTATTGGTTTCTCTTTGGTTGAAAATATAGAGAAAATCTTCTCCGTTTGGCGAAGCAATTTTTCGTAAAAAAGTAACATTTTCTAAATCATTTTCAAAGGTTTTATTGGTTCCGTTTTGGAGATAATATCCATTGGAAAAAATCACGCCTTGATTGTCCGGCAACAGAATTGCCGATTCGTTCAACGAAGGTAAATTGATGACTTCTTTGGTTCGTTGATTGAAAATATATGCCCGAAAATCTTCCTGATAAGGTTTGATGCGAATCGCAATCATATTGCCCAAATCAGCATAATAATATTCGGCATCGTCCAATTGCTGATCGAGATTGGTTACTTTTTCGGAATAAATTCCTTTTCCGGAATCAGTATTGTCTTCGATTTTAAAGGTAATATCGCCATGAAGTGCTTCGATAAAGACTTTATCCAAAACCGAAACGTGCGGAAATTTCCCCAGACGTCGGTCTTCCAAAGTCGTTTTTGTCCATTCGAATTCGAATTGAGCCGGTAATTTAACTTCGTGAATGCTTCGATCATCCTGATAAATTAATTTTCCGTCTTTCATCAGCCATTTGAATGCCTTTAGATCATCGGCACTTTTGCTGATTTGGAAAATCATATAGAGATAATTTTCGGTCAGTCTGAATTTAGAGAAAATGGAATCACGGTAATATTTATAAAGATTCTGATAATCTGTAATGAAATTTTCATCGTTGATCAAATCTAAATTCTGCGGAATAAATTGCGTTCCATCGAACTGATAAATACTAAAAACATCGTCCAATTTGATTTCCGTACGCAAACCGAAATGCACGTTGTATCCGAAAATGCAAATGTCGTCCAATGCGACAATTCCACGAGCGGCACAGGTGTTTTCGGTGGTAATTCGTTGATTGGATTTTAAGACAAAATTGGTCGAATTGAAAACTTCCTTTCGTGCCTGATTGAGCTGATTGAGTCGTTTAACCAATTCATCTTTTTGCGTCTGAAGACGACGTTTGATGATTTCGTAGGTTCCGGAATCGAGTTGTATGTTTTGTTGTTTTTCTTCCATTTTC
>CALLXZ010000353.1 GCA_937875605.1 uncultured Moheibacter sp. | reverse complement strand
CTTAAAAAATTCGAATGAAATAATAAATCAATGCGGCAATCAATGCAGAAACCGGAATCG
The DNA here is from genome assembly GCA_937875605.1 of uncultured Moheibacter sp. Lineage (GTDB taxonomy): Bacteria > Bacteroidota > Bacteroidia > Flavobacteriales > Weeksellaceae > Moheibacter. The sequence continues at coordinate 2,726 of CALLXZ010000353.1, read as the reverse complement.
TCAAAATCCACGCCCAAAGCAAGTTAATCGTCACTCCCCATCTTACCGCTGAAACTCGTTTTGTAATTCCAACACCGATGATAGAACCGGTAATCGTATGCGTAGTAGAAACCGGAATCCCTATATATTCCATCAAATAAAGCGTCATAGCTCCGGAAGTTTCGGCGGCCACACCTTCGAGTGGTGTTACTTTTGTAATCTTCGTTCCCATCGTTTTCACAATTTTCCATCCGCCTGACATCGTCCCCAAACCAATTACAAGGAAACTCGTGAATGGAACCCACCAATAATCTACCACAAAATAAGCAAATCTTTCTGATGACGGAATGGAATTATAAACATCATTGGCTTCTGCCGGCAATCCTAAATGATAACAAATAACTGCTGCTCCGATGATTCCCATTACTTTCTGCGCATCATTTCCTCCATGTCCCAAACTGAACAAAGCCGAAGAAACCAATTGCAAACGTTTGAACCATTTTTCTGCTTTTTTGTGGTTGGAGCGCCTGCATATATTCATGATGAGTATGGTGAGAAAATAAGCGAGAAACATCCCAATCATCGGTGCCAGAAAGATGCAGAGAAAAATCGGAATCACTTTTACATAATTGATTACATCTGCTCCATTTTGAGCAAAAGCACCGGCATGAGCTATGGCTGCTCCCATAAATCCTCCAATCAAAGTATGGGAAGAAGATGATGGAATCCCAAACCACCAAGTCAGTAAATTCCAAATGATAGCTGCAATAATTCCTGCGAGAATCACTTCGAGTGTTATAAATTCTTCGTTGACCGTTTTGGCTATCGTATTCCCAATTTTAAATTCTCCAATCCAATATTTCGATATAAAATAAGCGGCAAAGTTAAAAGACGCTGCCCAAAGAACCGCCTGAAAAGGTGTCAAAACACGTGTGGCAACAATTGTAGCTATGGAATTAGCAGCATCATGAAATCCGTTGATGAAATCAAATGCTAATGCTAAAACAATGATGACAATCAGTAGTATCAGTTGTGAATCCATCCTAATTTTTTAATAGTTGAGTGTATTTTACGAATGTTTTACCGAGATGGCTTCCAGAACGTCTGCTACATACTTACATTTGTCCGTCGTAGTTTCAAGTGCAGAAAAAACTTCTTTGTATTTAATGATTTCTTTTACGTTTTCATTTTCATTAAAAATCTCAAAAATCTCTTTATCGTAAATATTATCTACTTTATTTTCCAGCTTATTGATTCGTTCACAACATTTTAGAACGCCTTTTAAATCCTTGAACCCTTCCAAAAGCTGGATCGCTGTTTGGATTTGCTGACAAGCCTCTAAATTGGCTTCGGTAATTTTACGGATGGATTTTTTTACCTTATCAACCTGATACAATTTCATGCGGCTTGCACTTCCATCTATGTAATCGGTCACTTCGTTCATCTTACTGGTCAAAGCATAGATGTCTTCACGGTCAAAAGGAGTAAGAAAATTTTTACTTAATTCGAAGTTTACTTTTGCCGTCAGCTTTTCACTTTCATCTTCCAACTCCCTCAATTTAGAAAAATAAGCATCTCTTTCTTCCGGTCGCACATTTACAGCTTCGTGAAGCGTAGTTGCCATATCGACTAGAATTTGTGCATGCTGATGAAATAGGGGGAAGAACTTTTTGTCCTTTGGAACTAAAAATTGTAAAATGCTATTTAATGACATAACTTTTCAATTAAGAAGTATAAATCTACTGTTTTTTCGCTAAATTTTGCGGTGCGAAAGTAGAAAAAAGTTATGGGTTACGTTCTATGTTATAAATCATAGACGTTTAAAATAACGTAAATTTAATATTAAGCCGTAACTTAAATTTTACAAAAAATTAACCAAAATTCCCTTCGACATAGCGTTTGGTTAACTCTTCTTTTGGATGATGGAAGATATTTTCCGTCTTGTCAAATTCAATCAATTCACCCAAATACATAAAACCGGTGTAGTCGGCTGTACGAATTGCCTGTTGCATATTATGTGTAACGATTACGATAGTAAAATCTTCTTTTAATTTTAAAATCAAATCTTCAATTTTTGCTGTGCTAATCGGATCCAAAGCTGAACAAGGCTCATCCATCAAAATCACCTCCGGTTGTACAGCAATGGTTCTTGCGATACAAAGACGTTGCTGCTGACCTCCCGACATATCCAGTGCACTTCTGTTCAGATTATCTCCGACTTCATCCCACAAATAACAATCTTTCAGTGCTTCTTCTACGATGGACTTTGCTTTTCCGTTTTTAGCTAAATTGTTAATTTCCAATCCATACGCCACATTTTTAAAAATGGATTTAGGGAAAGGATTGGGACGTTGAAAAACCATTCCAATTTTTTTCCGGATAGAAGTTACATCATTTTTCTTTCCCATAATGGATTCTCCATCCAGAAAAATTTCACCTGTAATTTTCGCACTGGGAGTCAGATCGTGCATACGGTTCATGGAACGCAATAAAGTTGACTTTCCACAACCCGAAGGTCCAATCAAAGCAACAATTGACTTCTCGGGAATCTTAATGTCAATTCCTTTCAGAACTTCTTTCGTACCGAAGCTCAAACGCAAACCTTTTACTTCGATTTTGGTTTTCAATTTATTCAAAGTCAAACTATTATCTTCTCGTATTGTTTCCATATTTTCTTCTAATTATAAAAGCCAAAATATTAAGTCCGAGAATCAAAAGAATTAGAACCAAGGCGGTTCCATAAGCCA
>CALLXZ010000352.1 GCA_937875605.1 uncultured Moheibacter sp. | reverse complement strand
GAACCGACCAAAGAAGAAATGAAAGTTTTGCACCAAACCATCAAAAAAGTAGATGAAGACATTTATAATTTTTCATTCAATACTTCGGTTTCCAACTTCATGATTGCAGTCAATGAATTGACCAAATTGAACTGTAACAAACGTGCGGTTTTGGAACCTTTGGTAGTTTTGATATCGCCTTATGCGCCGCACATTGCGGAGGAATTATGGCAGAAATTAGGTCACAACGAAAGCATTTCTTTTGCGGAATTTCCTGAATTTAATGCAAAATGGTTGGTGGAAGATGCAAAGGAATATCCGGTTTCATTCAACGGGAAAATGCGTTTCAAATTGGAATTGCCGATGGATTTAACAAAAGAACAAATCCAGGAAGCGGTGATGTCAGACGAAAGAACCATCAAACAATTGGACGGAAAAACGCCCAAAAATGTGATCATTGTTCCGGGAAAAATCATTAATATAGTGGGATAGAATGCGTTAGCTTTTCAGAAAGTTTTTTTTCAATTCTTGTTGAGGTTGGATTGAATTTTGTGTATTTTTAGATTGTAAATAAATGGAATATGGAAGCAGCAGAATTAATCCAAAAATAGGAAGTGATCAACTATCACTTTCTTCCTGTTGAGAAAAAAGAGAGCAATGTAACGCAAGAAAAATTAGAAAGAGCGTTACGTCTTGGAAATGAGTTTAAATCAAAAACGGCGATTACTTTTCTAACCGATCAGGGACCGAAAAAAATCGAAACAACGGTTTGGACATTGACCGAACATTATATACAAATAAAAGGAAGCGTTTCGATTCCTTTAAAATCCTTGATTGATATTTCTTGATGAAATAGAAATTGGTTCTATTTCATTTTAGCCAAAATACTTTCCAGTTTGATTTGTAAGATCTGATCTTGTTTTACACGTTCGGCAATGGCGCTGTAATCCTGCTTGCTGAGGTCGTATTTTTGGTAAGCTTTTGTCACATCAGATTCTAACTTATCCTGGATTTGACTGATTTTGGGTTGGATCTTATCAAATTTTTTGAAATCTTCTTTGGGTAAATCCGGTTCATATTCAGAATCTTTGCTTTCCCAGATTGCATGAAATGTTTCGAGATCTAAACCTTCATCTTTGATGATTTCTGCCATTTGTTTCTGGGCTTTATTATTGAGTTGATTCATGTCTTTATAGGCTCGGGCGAAATTCTGTAAATCATAATCTGTAACTTCCTGCGCTCCCAACTGGGTAAAACAAAAAAGTGCCAAGAAAATCCCTAAAAGTTTTATCGTTTTCATTTCAATTGATTTTAATTCAAACGTACGATTTTCAAAAATATTGCCAAATAATTTTGAAGATATTTATTTAAAAAATTGAAAATCAAATATTTATAAATGTGGCACAATTATTTCTAAATCTATTACGTTTAATTAAAAAATCAAAAGATGAAAAGTAGAGGAAAAATGTTAGGATGGATGTTTGTTTTGTTTTTAGCAACATCTTTTTTGGTTTCATGTAGCGATGACGATAGTCCGGCGGACAGCGATGTTTTTGTGGGAAGGTATGAAGGACGTGTCACGTATTCAAATGGAGAAAGTTACACAGAGGAAAATAATGGCTGGGTTCAGGTAGTAAAAGTTGGAAATAATTATAATTTTTTATTTTCCAATGATATTCCTGAGATTTCAGGCGTTGAGTTTGACTCGGACGGAGAAGTTTTAATTAATGTAGGTGCTACGGAAGTTAAGTTGATTCGTGTAACGGCCAGCACACTTCAGATTGTTTATCAGGAGAATGAAAACGATGTTTGGACGGCAAATTGTACGAGGTAAAATTTCACATTCAATAACTAAAAAAACACCCGATGATTTTTATCAAAGGGTGTTTTTTATTAATTTTATAGCATGCGATTTCATACTAGAAAATGGGTAAAACCACAGGATTTGAATCCGAATAAAACTTTATTTGGCGGAACTTTATTGGCTTGGATAGATGAGGAAGCTGCGCTTTATTCCATTGTTCAGTTGGAAAACCCGCATGTGGTGACCAAATATATGTCAGAGATTAATTTTATGAGTTCTGCGCGAGAGGGCGACATCGTGGAAATCGGGATTGATGTGGTGAAGTTTGGGAAGAGTTCTTTGGTGTTGCGTTCGGTGGTAAGAAATAAAATGACACAGGAAATAATCATCAGGGTGGAAAATATCACGATGGTTAATCTGGATGAAAATGGAAAGCCTAAACCACATGGGAAAAAGGAAATTGAATTCGTAAAGAACCGATTGGACTTCAGATCGGATAAGAATTAATTCATAATGATTCCCAGATGCATGGCTTTTTTGATTAATTCAGAAGTCGTATTGACATTAAGTTTGAGGTAAATATTTTTTTTATGACTTTCAACGGTGTAATAGCTTAGAAATAATTTTTCGGCAATCTGTTCGGAAGAAAGACCGTTTCCGATTTCAATTACGATTTCTCGTTCTCTGCGTGACAGATTATGATAGTTTTCTCCGGAACCTCCATAAATGCTTTTAGGTCTCTGATTCTGAACCTCTTTTACCTTTTTTAGTATGATTTCGCTGGAGGATTCTTTCAATAGATAAGCATCTATGTCTTCTTCACGGATTAAATCGGTTTTATACATACTTAAAACCAAAATTTTAACCTTTGGATGGGCTTGTCTTAATCGCTGTATAAATTCAGCTCCGTTTATATCGGGCATAGCTACGTCTGTAATGACAAGATCAACCGAATCGTTTTCTAAAAATTCCAATGCTTTTCGCGCACTGTTTTCTGCAAAAACCACTTCGTAATCATCCACACTTGCCAAAAGTTTTTGCAAGCCGTCCAGTATCAATTGATGATCATCTACTATTCCAATTCTAAATATTTTCTGCTCCATCCTGCGGAATTTCCATTATAAAAGTTGAACCCCTTCCTATTGCAGAGTCGATATGTAGACTGCCTTTTAAAGTGTTGATTCGTTTATAAAGGTTATCGATTCCCATTCCCTTCTTGATACTTGAGGGGTCAAAACCAATTCCGTCATCTTCTACAATTATCCTGTAGTTCGAATCAAACGTGCAGTCTATATAAATATTTTCAGCCTCTGCATATTTCAAGCAGTTGGATAGAATTTCCTGAATAGTTCTGTACAAATAGTGTTTTTCAACACCATCGATTTCCTCAAATTTCTTCTCTGGAAAAATATTCAGATGTATTTCACCGGTAAAATAAAATCGATATTCTTTTACCAAATGAAGCAATAAATGTACAAAATTTAATTTATCTATTTTATTTTCGTTGAGTTCGTGTGAAATAATTCTGATTTCTTTTGCAGCTTCTTGTAATTGGTTGATGCATTGCTCCAGCTCAGAGTCATGAATCGTGGTCGTGTTGAGCTGATCCATTTTGATTTTGATAGCAGATAATTTTCCACCCACACCGTCATGAAGCTCTTTGGCGATTCTGCCTCTCTCCATGTTTTGACCTTCCACCAGATTTTGTGCACGGATCGCCTCTTTTTCTTTTTCAAAGATCAATTTGTCCTGTTCTGTAATGGTTTCCTGATATTTCATCCGCTGCCGGTAAAAAAAAGCAAGTAAAAGAAGTGGGATGATTAACAATACAGATCCAATAAAAATCAAACGTTTATGTCCTCTTTGAATTTCTTTTTCTTTATTTAATAATTGAATCTGACTGTTTTTTCGTTCTACATCAAATTTGGTTTGAGATTCATGAAACTGTTTGTTTTTTTCAATCGAAAATATGCTGTCCTGAAGTTTATGCTGAATACTTTGAAAAGAATAAGCCTCTTCAAAATTTCCTAAAGCAGAATGAATTCTGGATAAACTTTTATAAAGCTCTATCGCATAGTCATTTTTATACCCTTTTCTTAAAATATTATAGGCTTCTGTATAATAATTCAATGCTTTTTGGTAATCCGACTCGGCATATTCATAATAATTCCCCAAATAGTAATAACTGAAATATTCCGCCTCCACACTACCAATCGCTTTACTCAGTTTCAAAGATTCCTGTAGGTATTTTAGAGATTTATCATAATCTTTTTTGGATTGAAAATTCATGTAAGTAGCAACCAGATTTATCTGTGCCATGATTTGTCCATAATAATTATGTGTTTCTTCTTGGATTTGAAGTGCTTTGGTCAAATAAAATTCCGTACTGTCCTTGTTGGTTTTCATATAAGAAACTGCCAGATTGTTATAAACAACCGCCAGATTTGACTTTTTTCCGTCCCTTTCTCCAATTTTTTGTGCCTGATGATAGTATCTTCTGGCACTTATAGTGTCTTCCTGAAGGATATATAGGTCGGCTATATTGGATAGAACAGCTATCGTATTATCACCCAACTCTTCTTTCTGTTCCGAAATTTTTAAGGAGTTATGGTAATTGGTTAATGCATTTCTGGAATCATTTTGAGATGAATAAATTTGCCCGATCTGATTGTATGATTTGCTGAGAATATTAGCATTATCAGCTTCTTTAGCATATACAATTGCATTTTTCAGATAAGAATGTGATTTTTTATAATCTTGTTTGACATAATAAACATAACCAAGACCATAAAATATTCGTGCAGTCCAGTTTTTGTCATTTATTTTTTCGGAGAACTTTTTAGCAGTTAAAATATAAAAAAGAGCAGAATCAGGATTGGACTCAATGGTTTCCCTATATTTTTGATAATTAGAATCTATTTCCGATTGGAAATTTTGAGCAAAACCTCCAAAAGTAATTAAATAACACCCTATAATAAACAACTTTTTCATCGCATCGGTAAAAATACCAAAATCTTGGTAGCTTCTGATTCAGAAAGAGTAAATAAATTTGTACCATTATGAGACACGCACTAATTATCACCCTATTTTTACTTGGAACAGCATTGTTTTCACAATCAAACAATGGCATCAGAATCGGAAATGGAAACAGCGGATTTTCTCCAAAAGTTTCCTTAAACACATCAAATCAGCTGGAAATGGAAAAATCCGCTGATGGTGAGAAAATTTCTGCATTTGAAATTTATGACAGTAATTATAACCTTGTAGGTTCTTCTCAAGTTCAGGGAACAAGTAAGACTTCTGTCAATGTAAATGGCTTAGAACAAGGAATGTATTATGTTTCAGTCATTTCAGAAACAGACAAGGTACAAGTAACCCCAATTATCAAACAATAGAATCATTTCATTCATTTTTAATTAATTATAACATTATTTATTTAAAATCACTTTTGCTTATCTGATTAAAAGCAAAATTTACAAGAAATTAAAATACTTCAGATCTTGAAGAGATTAGTTTAGGTTGGTAACTACTAAGTAGTAAAAAGCAAGTAAAATACTTGCTTTTTTTATTTTCAGATTGGGAATGAATTAAAATAAAAAAGTCCACAAAAAAAATTGTAGACTTTACCGGAGCGGGAGACGGGACTCGAACCCGCAACATTCAGCTTGGAAGGCTGAAGCTCTACCAATTGAGCTACTCCCGCATTTGAAGCAACAAATTAAATCAGAATTCCTGAATTATACAAAAGAAAAGTTGAGCTTTTTTAAAGAAATTTATCTTTTAACATAAAATTATACGGTTTCTAAGCCGTTTCCAATCCGTATTAACTACATTTGTCAAAATTCAAGAACATGACGCACACACCCGTTGAAGGTTTTTCCAAAATGTCAAAAGAAGGGAAAATTGAATGGTTGGTAAACGAATATTTGGGAGGTTCTGAAAAGGCAATTCAAACGTTGAAACAATATTGGAATGAAGATTCCGAAATTCAGCGTCTTCATGATGAATTCTCGGAAAATACGCTTTCCAATTATTATATGCCATTTGGATTTGCTCCCAACTTTTTAATTGATGGTGAGATGCATTGTATTCCCATGGCAATCGAAGAAAGCTCCGTAGTGGCTGCGGCTTCAAAGGCTGCTAAATTTTGGATAGACCGTGGTGGATTTAAAACTCAAATTCTTTCTAAAGTAAAATTAGGACACGTCCATTTCATGTTTCAAGGAGATAAAGACAAGTTGGAACGCTTTTTTATCGAAACTGTTTTGGCGAAATTATTTATCGATACCGATGCTATTACAAAAAATATGCAGACACGTGGCGGTGGAATTTTGAATTTGAAGTTGGTTGATAAAACTGAAGATATCACCAATTATTTTCAAATCCATGCGGAATTTGATACAGTAGATTCCATGGGTGCCAACTTTATAAATTCTTGTTTGGAACAATTTGCACAAACTCTGAAGAGAGAAGTGTATGAAAGTGAGATTTTTACTTCTGAAGAAAAAGATTCTTTGCAGATTGTGATGTGTATTTTGTCGAATTATACGCCGGATTGCATCGTTCGAGCCGAAGTAAGTTGTCCAGTTAAAGATTTGGCGGAAGGAAATGTAAGTTCGGAAGAATTCATTGAAAAATTTACCCGAGCCGTAAGGATTGCGGAAGTGGAACCGTATCGTGCTGCTACCCATAACAAGGGCATTATGAACGGCGTGGATGCTGTGGTTATTGCAACAGGAAATGACTTCCGTGCTGTAGAAGCTTGTGCTCATGCTTATGCTTCCCGAAACGGGAAATACAGCAGCCTGACGCATTGCGAAGTGAAAGATGGTGTTTTCCGTTTTTGGCTGGATTTGCCGATTTCGTTGGGAACAGTTGGCGGATTGACTTCTTTGCACCCGCTTGTAAAACTAGCATTGCAGGTTTTGGGTTGCCCAAATGCCGAACGTTTAATGGGAATTGTAGCAGTTGCAGGATTGGCGCAAAACTTTGCCGCCCTTCGTTCGTTGGTTACAACCGGAATTCAGCAGGGACACATGAAAATGCACCTGATGAATATATTAAATCAACTCGAAGCAACCGAAGAGGAACGAAATTATTTTGTGAATTATTTCAAAGATAAAACCGTTTCACATCATGGCGTGGTTGCTGAGTTTTGTAAAATACGAGGCGTTAAAACGGTCGAGGAGTTGAAAAAAGATTAATTCTTAGAGAATTGAACTTACCAGACTACAACCAAAAAGCCAAACAACGCCAACCTGAGCACAAAAAATTCTTAGGCAAAATAAAAAACAAACCACCGAAGGATTTAGACAAACAGATGCAGGACATTCATGATGAAGTTTTTGAAAGAATTGACTGCCTTTCTTGTGCCAACTGCTGCAAAACCACAGGACCTCTTTTCACGCAAAAAGACATTGAACGGTTATCAGGTTTATTTCGGTTAAAACCTTCGCAGTTCGTTGATAAATATTTGCGGATTGATGAAGACAATGATTACGTTTTGCAATCGGTTCCTTGTCCGTTTTTAAGTGCAGATAATTATTGTTCAGTCTATGAACACAGACCGAAAGCCTGTCGCGAATATCCGCATACTGACCGCAAGAAATTCTACCAAATCAATCATTTAACACTCAAAAACACTTTAATTTGTCCGGCTACATTTGAGGTCGTGGAAGAAATGATGCGAAAGATGAAATAATTATTTTTTGATCCAAAGGAATAATTAAATTTGACTACTAAATTCATTCAAATGAAAATTTATATCTACTATTTAACTATTGCATCTTTTGTCTTAACGTTCTCATTTTCAAATGCCCAAAGCTGGACACAGCTTTCCATCCCGGAATCGCCTTCTCGATACGATGATGTTTTCTTTCTGGATGAAAATTTAGGATGGGCGGCTGACGGCGCCGGAGCAAGTGTCTATAAAACGACCGACGGCGGACAAACTTGGAATCGCCAGCTTACGACGGATAGTGATTATTTTCGGAATATCGAATTTCTCGATGAAAACATTGGGTTTTTAGGATCACTGAATCCTAAATTTTATAAAACAGCTGATGGTGGGGAAACTTGGGACATAGTTTCTATTCCGGGTGTACAAGCAATCTGCGGTTGGGATGCGGTGGGTGAATCCACGGTTTATGGCTGTGGCGCTTATTTTGAGCCGGCTTATATAATTAAATCAACTGATAGCGGAGAAAATTGGGAATTTATAGACATGAGCTTATACGCTACTTCTTTAGTCGAAGTTTTATTTTCGGATGAATTAACCGGTTATGCAGCAGGAGGAAACAATGAAGGCGGCGTCATTCTCAAAACGACTGATGGTGGAGAAACTTGGACGGAAATTTATAATACAGGCGTTCCGGGCGAACAAGTCTGGAAACTTCAAATTCTATTTTCCGATTCCAATTTTATGTTTGCCGCTGTAAATGCGTTTGATCCATTGCCCGGAAAATTATTAAAATCAAATGACGCTGGTGCTTCTTGGGTTTCAAAAGACGTTTGGGATCCGTTTATCCAAGGAGTTGGCTTTATTTCCGAAAATCATGGCTGGATGGGCGGACATAACAGCGGATTTCTGGAAACTTTTGACGGTGGTGATACGTGGGATGATACGGGTTTTGGCTGGAGTCTAAATCGTTTTCAGGTTTTCGATGAGAATTTGGTTTATTGTTCCGGAAGAAGCATTTATAAATATACCGATAATCTTTCTACAAACGAATGGACACCACGTCCAAAAGATATGGAAATCACGGTAGCGCCTAATCCTGTTCAAGATGTTCTGAAAATTTCGGTTGACTTTCAACGTTCTGACCACATGGTTATTACCCTATTTGATGAAAGTGGAAGATTGATTAATCAATTGCTTCGCGAAACAATTGATTCAAAAGGAAAAAAATCCTATCAATTTGATTTTCCGCAAAAATCGGGTGTTTATTACCTACAATTCCACTATGATTTAGGATACCAGTCGAAGAAAATCATTAAGAAATAATTTTTGACTGAAGTAAAAAACCTCCAAGGTTTTGAAAGCCTTGGAGGTTTGGTTTGATAATATTATAATAGTTTAATCTGAATTTTAGAATCCGAGATTTAGCCCAAACTGCAACATCTGACGATCATCAAAAGTTCCTTTATTGAAATACGGACTAAATTCTTGCCGGACAAAAAAGTTCCAGTTGAAAATGCTTAACGTCAACTGTCCGCCGTATGCGAAATTATTCAGTTCATAATTCGTTTTTTTGTCGCGATAGTCCACATCTACTCCTTCTACGATATGATTGGTTGAAATTCGAAAGCCTCCGTAAACATTGGCGGTAAGCGAAATTCCTTTGTCTACATCTCGATAGGTTTCACCATTTTTGGTTTTCAGTCCGGAAATATTGTATTTCATACCGATTGGGATCATGATGTACGTAGCACGCAATTTACTTTTTTCCAGATTTTGTCCATATTGCATTAAATCCACCACGCCGTCATTATCTCTCGTTACAAAATAATTATCATCAAAACGCATCGTTCTCCAAGATAAATAAGCGCCCGTAATGAACACAAACGGACTGGTTTTGCTCAGTTGTCGATGGTACAAAAGTCCGAAATCAATTCCGCTGGAATAAGCCAAATGATCATTCAGCTTCTGGTTATCGCCGTCCGGCAAAACGATCATCCCATAGGAAAGATAACCGGACATTTCGTTCATAGGCTTATAATGCCATTCTTCCGTTTTGCTTTCCTGGTCTTTTTTCAATTGATCCACATCGGTATTCATAATGGAATATTGAACTTGTTGTTTGATGACTTCATCCAAGTCAAATTTCAGGTTTTCAATTCCCGAATTAATTCGTTCCGAAAAACGAAGCGCAATGTCTGCTTTTAAATTTCCGGCAAGCGAATCGGAAATAATTCCGCTGTTTAAATCCGTATCTACTTTGGAAACTTCCGCTTCCATTGCCAATTTTTCCTGAATCACAATTTCCCGGATTTCGATTGCGTATTGCTCGACTTTCTCCCGGACCATCGGACTCACTCGCTCGTCCACAGACGAGTTATCATTAAAATCCAATTTGATTTTTTGTGCATAGGAACTCATTGCGATGAGACACAACATTCCTGAGACGATATATTTTTTCATCTTACTAAATAGTTTTTAAATTAATAATGGGTTAATGCTCTAATCCTGCATTTCACAAAGGATTATTTATTAAAATCAATGATCACCATTCGCGAACCGGAATTTTTCTCCTGAACCGCCTGATTGTTTTCGATCGAATACAAAAGCATTTCAGGATCTACATAATTCTGTTTTTGTTTGGTTTTTGGAATCGAATCCGTGTTTAGCGCTATGACCGATTTCGTTTCCATTTCCTTTTGCAGATCATGGTTTCCATTTGATTTTTCTTTTATAGGTGAACTAATTTCAATTTCTTTCGCGTGAATTTCCAGAGACGAATTGGAAACCATTTCCGATTTCGTTTTCTGTTCGGCATTTATTTTTGAAGGGGTAGAAATTTCTTCTATTTCATTTCCAGCTGCATTATTTATTTGAACAAATCCTGTTTCAGAAGATGGCATTTCATCGGTTTCCTTTTCATTTTGAATTTCCGGCTTTTCAATTGAAACCATTGCATCTTGGCTGGGAGTCTCCGATTGAAAGAAATCTTTTCCAAAATAAATCCCGATTAAAATCGCAACAGAAGCTGCAATCGAAAGCGGAATTCGAAGATTTCGCAAAAATTTAGATTTCGGCTTTTCAGACAAAACTTCCGGTTTTTCCTCCATCATTTGGGAAAGACGTTCCCAAGCATTTTCCGAAACGGGAATTTCCCGATTCTCCAACTGCGATTGGATTTGCTTTTTTAGGTTATTTGGATTGTTCATTTGTCATGTTTTTTTGTTCGAGAATCATTTCTCTTAATTTATTTTTTGCTCTCAGTAATTGCGTTTTGGAAGAAACTTCGCTGATGGAAAGCATTTCTGCGATTTCTTTATGGGAATGATCTTCCAGTACAAACAAGTTAAAAACCATTCGATAACTTTCCGTCAGCCGGTCCAGTAAATCCTGAACATTGATTTCGGAAATGTCTTCATCCCAATCTTCTGGTTCTTCACTAAATTCCACATCATCCAGATACACCATGCTTTTGTTCAATTTGATGAAATCCAGACATTCGTTTACCATAATTCTTCGAATCCATCCTTCGAAACTTCCTTGTGATGTATAAGAATCAATATTTTTGAAAACTTTCACAAACGCTT
>CALLXZ010000351.1 GCA_937875605.1 uncultured Moheibacter sp. | reverse complement strand
TGTAGCATTGTCATTAAACAAATCCTTATTTACCGAAAGGTCAACAGAATACATCGGTTTTCTCTCATTTTGTGCCGTTTTCATTCCGCCTCTGTAATCACCTGAAAGTTGCAAAGAAAATTTAGCCGGTAAAGTGAACGTATTGTTCAATCTACCAAACCAACTGAATCCGTCTCCGTCAAAATTCGTAGTCGTAGAAACGGTTTCGCCTGTACTTGGATTTTCATATGTATCGGTATATTGTCCTTCTGTTCTGTAACCAAAAAGGTTAACATTTCCCATGATGTTCCACCATTTCCAAGGACGATACGTAAACGTCAAATCTCCACCATATCGCTCTTCTGTTCCGATATTAATCGGACGCGTAACCAAAGCTCCGTTCTGGTCGATGGATTGGTAACGTTGAATGTTATCTTGTGTATTCGAATAATATACGTTCGGTGTAATCATCAATTTACCGATTTTTGTCACATAGGATAATTCATAAGAATCTGTGTATTGCGGATCTAAATCAGGATTTCCCATAAACAAATTCCGATTATTTGAATATGAAGTAAAAGGAATCAAATCCCAACCTCTCGGACGTCTGATTCTTCTACTGTAACTAACTTGAAGTTGGTCTTCACTTTCAAATTCATAATTTAAAAACAAACTTGGAAAGAAATCCACATAATTTTTACGGGTCGTATTTTCATTCAAAATGGATTTAACCGTGATGTCGGAATTCTCCATACGTAATCCGGCAAAGAAGGAAAAGTTCCCAAACCCTTGTCCATATTGCGCATAAGCGGCATAGACATTTTGGCGGTAATCGGTGCGGTTAGAAAATTCCGGTTTGGAAATCCAACCTTCCGATGATAAACTATCTACACTGAAATCGGTCAAAGTTCCTTCCAATTCACCTCTTGCGCCTAATTCAAAACGACCTTTTTCTCCAAACGGATAAATATAATCTGCTGATACAATTACACGGTTTTGATATTCCGAACTGAAAGATCTTTCCGTTGAATTGACTAAATCTCCAATTTCACGCAAATCTCCATCTTCTGATTCTTCGGAATAAGTAGCTCTTGCATCAATGGTGAATTCGTGTCCCGGATCCAAAAATTGATGTTTATAATTGAAACTTCCCTCTGCACTGTAATCTTTCTCTTTCTCTCTTTCGGTTCGAAGAGAAGTAGCGGTTTGATTGAAATCAGAATCAAAATCGATGTAACGCAGATCCGAACGGTTTTCATTTTTTCCGTTTCTATAATTTCCGGAAATTGTGAACGTATTTCGGTCGTCTAAGTAATATTCGGTTCCTAGCATGATGTTGTACCCATTATTAATCCGCGTTGCATCATTGTCCATGTCTTCATAACGAGGAATTCCGTCTGAATTAAAACGAGTAGTGTACGAACTTCCTTCTCTTTCTCTTTCCGCATAGCGATAACTTAAATTTGTAAATAAATTCCATTTGCCGGTTCTATAATTCAGATTGGTTGCGATTCCGGCAGTAGTTGGAATTCCTCCGCTTACATTCACCGAACCGTTAAATCCCTGAAGTTTTCCTTTTTTCAAAATGATATTGATGATACCGGCGCTTCCTTCGGCTTCGTAGCGGGCAGAAGGATTGGTAACGACTTCGATTCTTTCTACCACATCAGCCGGTAAACTTTGCAAAGCGGTAGCCGGATCGGAAATTCCAACAAGGGAAGAAGGCTTACCATCAATCAGAATTCGTACATTTTCATTTCCACGTAAACTGATGGTTCCTTCGCCATCTACTTGTACAGAAGGTACATTTTGCAAAGCATCAGAAAGCGAACTTCCTTTTGCCATTAAATCTTGGGAAAGGTTGTACACCTTTTTGTCCAATTCCATTTTGTAAATTTGATTATTGGCAGTGATAGTGGCTCCTTCCAGATTTACAACTGAATTTTCTCCTAATTTAAAACTACCTAAATCTTCATTTCTACTAACTTCTATGGGTTTCTCAAACGTATTTCCTGTAAAGGTTTCGATATATAAAATATAATTTCCTGCAGGAACTTCTACTGTAAAATTTCCAGTTGCGTCGGTGACGTTTCCAGCTATTTCTTCAAATGTGTCGGGGCTTTGAACCGAAACCATGGCATATTCCAAAGGTTTGTTCTGCGTGTCGGTTACTTTTCCTTTTAGTGTAAAGTTTTGAGCATATATACAAAAACCTATCAAAAGGAATGAATAAGAAAGTATTTTTTTGGCTAACATTGTTCTTAAAAAAAATCAATAAAAATGCCTTCAATTTGTTTAGAAGGCATTGGTTTCTTCAAGGGGAAAGGTTTATTTAACCGGTGATTTAATAGCCGCTTTTTCCTCTTTTTCTTTTATTTTAACTGCTTTGAAATCAGCGTCTTTTTTAATTTGCTCCGGCGTTAAAACAGCATTGATTTCCGCTTGTTGCTTGTCATTTAATTTTTTGTAATCTTGAGCTACACCACTTTTGCGTATGGTCACTTTTTGCTCCTTGTAATTTTCTTGAATTACTTGAATTTGTTGTTTCTGAGTTTCCGTCAAATTCAGGGCGTCACTCCATTCATCAAAATTATTTTTCTTTTCTGTTTTAATAGAAGTAGCATTTGTTGTGCTACTTTTCTGCTGCGCAAAAGAAAAACTTCCAAAAGCAAATAGGAATACAATAAGTAAGATTTTTTTCATAATTTTTTTGTTTTCAAGTTATCCAATATTAAGCCAATTGAATAACGAATATAATAAATATTTGTTAATCTTTAATAAGCTTTTGCGTACAAAACTTTGAATTTTGCAGGCTTACCCGAATAAAAATCAATTTTCCCATTCAAATCTTCTTCCGCAAAAGGAATACAACGAATCGTAGCTTTGGTTTCTGTCTTGATTTTTTCTTCTGTTTCAGAATCGCCATCCCAATAAGCAGAAATAAATCCGGTTTTGTTTTCCAGAACATCTTTAAATTCTTCGTAATTAGTGATTTCTGTGGTATGATTGCTTCTGAATTCTACCGCTCGGTTAAATATGTTTTCTTGAATTTCGAATAATTTTTGTTCGATGGTATCAGAAAGTCCATCTAAAGATTCGAGTGATTTTTCCAATGTATCTCTTCTGGCTAATTCGACTTGTCCGTTTTCCAAATCTCTTGGTCCGATAGCAATTCGGATGGGAACACCTTTCAATTCGTACTCATTGAATTTCCATCCCGGTTTTACATTATCGTCATCATCAAATTTGACAGAAATTCCTTTTGATTTGAGTTCGGAAACTAATTTATCGGCTACATTCGTAATTTGATTTTTCTGTTCATCGTTACGATAAATTGGAATAATTACGAGTTGGATCGGAGCCAATTTAGGAGGTAAAACCAAACCGTTATCATCCGAATGTGTCATGATCAATGCACCAATAAGTCGGGTAGAGACACCCCAGGAAGTTGCCCAAACATAATCTAGTGTGCCTTCTTTGGACGCAAATTTCACATCAAATGCTTTTGCGAAATTCTGACCTAAAAAGTGTGAAGTTCCTGCCTGAAGCGCTTTTCCGTCTTGCATCAGCGCTTCTATACACAAAGTTTCTTCGGCTCCTGCAAATCGTTCATTTGGGGTTTTAGCGCCTTTGATAACCGGAATTCCCATAAATCCTTCTGCAAATTCAGCATACACATCTAACATTTTTTTTGTTTCTTCCCACGCTTCCTCTTTGGTCGCATGAGCTGTGTGTCCTTCCTGCCATAAAAATTCGGCAGTCCGTAAAAATAAACGTGTTCTCATTTCCCATCTCACTACATTAGCCCATTGATTAATTAAAATAGGTAAATCGCGATAAGATTGAATCCAATTTTTATATGTACTCCAAATGATAGCTTCCGAAGTGGGTCTTACAACTAATTCCTCTTCCAACTTGGCTTCTGGGTCTACGATTAATTTACCCTTATTGTCAGGATCGTTTTTTAATCGGTAATGCGTAACGACGGCACATTCTTTTGCAAATCCTTCAGCATTTTTTTCTTCTGCTTCAAATAAACTTTTGGGCACAAAAAGCGGAAAATAGGCGTTTTGATGTCCTGTTTCTTTGAACATTCTGTCCAATTCCTGCTGCATTTTTTCCCATATAGCATAGCCATACGGTTTAATCACCATGCAACCTCTCACTTTTGAGTTTTCAGCCATTCCGGTTTGAGTTACTAACTCATTGTACCACTTAGAGTAATCTTCGCTTCTTGATGTAAGTTTTGCCATCTTTAAATTTTAACATTTAGGAAGTTTAACATATGTTTAGTTGGCATAGTAATTGCCGTTTTAATATTAATTTCTATTTTTATGGAGAAATCCTGAAAATTAGGATGCAAATTTAAAGAATACTAATAGTTAAAAACATAAAAATGAGCAAAGTTTACTTATATCCTCAAAAAATCTTCAAATTTCTTGGAGTCTTTACTTTGGTGTTTGGAGTAGTTTCTTGTGCTTCTTCGCAGTCTACGGCAGCTACAAGTGGAGAAACTGACGGTGTTTACTACAGTCCGTCTAAAGACGGGCAAGTAGAATATGCTTCTAACCAAACCGACACGAACGCATACGACATTCAGGTAGGAAGTCCTTATTTTGATGCA
>CALLXZ010000350.1 GCA_937875605.1 uncultured Moheibacter sp. | reverse complement strand
AGTTCGCGTTAGCGTCATGGCGAAGTTATGAAAGCGATGCGAATTTAGCAAATCCTTAGATGTGCGCAGTTCGTAGCGATAGCGTAGAGCTGTGAACATCTAAGGATGAAATCCGGCGGTCGATGTGGCGCAAGGCGCAGCTTAGCACAGGATAATCAAAACGGTATCAGTATCGAAAACAATTTTCAATTTTAAAATTCAAGACAATGAAAAAAGATAGTTTAAATTTTGTGGAGCGTGTGAAAGCTCCAACCCCGAAATGGTTCAAAATTATTCGGAACGTAGGCATTACATTAACAGCCGTAGGCGGTGCAATTTTAGCTTCTCCGGTGGCTTTACCTGTAACAGTTGTAACGGTAGCCGGTTATGTGTTATTAGGCGGAACGGTGGCGACTGCGATTGCTCAAACGGCAATGAGTTCCGAAGATAAAGAAAAAGAAAATCCTGAGTAATCAGATCTGATTTTCTGAAGATGCAAATCCTGTCCGTTTGGGCAGGATTTTTACTTTATGTTACGTTCTTTCTTCCATTTACGAATCCTTCCTCTGGCATTGGTATAAGGCGAAGCCGTATTAAACTGAATCATTCTTCCTAAAGTCCATTTCTCGTACCAGGAAACTTCATACAATTCTGTATTTGATTTTCGTTCAATTACATTGAGAATTTCAGCAACTGTTTCATCTAATTTGACACACAATGTGTTAAAATCAATGCCTTCATAATCTTGGTAAAATTTCTGGGCTAACTTACCAAGTTCATTCCATTTATACCCGGTTTCTGGAAAATCTACTGATTCACTATTATCTTTTTTTCGATTCCATTTAAGCACCAGTTCTCCCCATCCAATCAAATAAGAAACAAGATTATTAATACTCATTGTAGTGTCTTTTGCGTGTCCTTCTAAATCTGTGACGGTAGTTAACTCAACAGGAATGGTCGATAATTCATTTTTCAGCTTGCTGTAATTCGTTTCAATTGCCTTTTGTAATTCTTCTTTATTGACTGGTACTGCCATAATCGGGTGAAATAGATTTTTACCAAATTTACAAAAGCTATTAAAGAGTTTACTTAAAATAAGAAATGATCTGCTTCACCCGTTTTTCGATCAGGTGCGGTTATGTGTCCTTTATATGGCTTACATTGTGCTTATAAAGGGTAA
>CALLXZ010000349.1 GCA_937875605.1 uncultured Moheibacter sp. | reverse complement strand
AACGTAGCCAATTTCGAAGAACTCATTGTAAACTGCCAGTCATTTGACACAGCATACAATCCGGTCAATGACCTGATCAAAATACCACAATTGCAAGCGCTTCATACAGAAGCACAAAATACCATAGATCAGGTACACAAATCCCGAAGCGCATTCATACTGACCACCAATCAAAGACAAACCGAATTTATAGACTTAAAGCCATTAGCTACCAAGATTATCAATGCACTCAGCGCATCAGGAGCACACAAATTAGCCGTAAACGATGCCAAAACCATCAACAGAAAAATTCAGGGAAAATCCTCCACGCCCAAAACCAATGACAATGAAGAAGGACAGGAAATCCAAAGAGCCGTTTCCACCTCACAGCAATCCTATGACAATTTGATAGACCATTTTAGCAAGCTCATAGAACTCTTATCACAAATTCCGCAGTACACTCCAAATGAAACTGAACTACAAATAAAATCGCTTAAATCAAAGCTCAAACAAATGAAAGCCATAAACACACAGCACATCAATTCTTACACAGAACTTTCCAAAATGCTTATCGAAAGAAATCACATTCTCTACAATCCCCTCGCAGGATTAGTATCAGTAGCCAAACTCGTAAAACAATACGTAAAAAGCGTATTCGGAGCCAGAAGCCCGGAGTACCAGCTCATATCAGACATAGAATTCAAAATACAAAAACACTAAAATCATATTAGAAAATAAGAAACGCCTATCCTCAGTTAGAAAATTTCTATTAGCGAAAAGAATTCTTTCAATAGCAGAAAGAAATTTAGTATTAGCTAAAGGAAATATTAAATAAGCTAAAAGAAATTTCTTATTAGCAAGAAGATTTTTTACGTTAGTAAAAAAGAATATCAAGTACGCAATTAGAAATATTTCAATAGCTAAATAGATATTCTAATTAGCTGAAAGAATTCTTATACTAGTTGATATAGAACTTGCCCCACTAAGAGGAAAGCACCTAAAGGATATTACGAGAACATTCAGCACCTCGACCATCTTCGGGGCTTTTTCGTATTGAATCCTTCAAAGACTTCAAATCCAATACAGAAAAACATTGTTCAAAAAATTCATTCATTCGATTATTTCTTCCGGCTTTAAATGTGTAATTTTACGCTCGATTTTTTAACTGATCATGGGAAAAATAGTTGCAATAGCCAACCAAAAAGGAGGAGTAGGAAAAACCACAACAGCGGTTAATTTAGCGGCTTCATTGGGCGTTTTGGAAAAGAAAACGCTTTTGATCGATGCCGATCCGCAAGCCAATGCCACATCGGGTTTGGGTTTAAATGTAGAGGAAGTAGAAAAAGGCACCTATGAAGTTTTAGAACTTACTGTTTCTGCAAAAGATGCCATTCAAAAAACGGAAACACCCAATCTGGATATCATTCCGGCGCACGTTGACTTAGTAGCGGCTGAAATCGAAATTGTCGATCACGAAAACCGCGAATATTTACTAAAACAAGCGCTTTCGGACATAAAAGAAGCGTATGATTATATCATCATAGACTGCGCTCCATCGTTGGGATTGATAACGTTAAACGCTTTGACAGCTGCCGATTCCGTAATCGTCCCGATTCAATGCGAATATTTTGCATTGGAAGGATTAGGCAAATTATTAAACACCATAAAAGGCGTTCAACAACATCATAATCCGGATTTGGACATCGAAGGTTTATTATTGACTATGCACGATTCACGTTTGCGGTTGTCCAATCAAGTGGTAGATGAAGTCAACAGTCATTTTCCGCAAATGGTTTTTGAAACCATCATTCAGCGAAATGTACGCCTTTCTGAAGCGCCAAGTTTTGGCGAATCCATCATCGCTTATGATGCAGGTAGTAAAGGTGCCGAAAATTATTTAAATTTAGCACGTGAATTTTTAGTAAAAAACAAAGATGTTTAGAATAAAGTAGCAAGACACAAGTAGCAAGAAGAAAATACTTGATACATGATACTTATTACTTAATACTTAAAAAAAATGGCGAAAACAAATAATCGATTAGGAAGAGGACTCTCTGCTTTGTTAAAAGACGAACCCAGCGTGGTTTCGGCTTCTGATAAAGGAGCAGAAAAATTGGTTGGAAATATTTTGGAAGTCGATTTAAAGAAAATCAAAACCAATCCCTATCAACCTCGAACCAATTTTGATAAAAACGCCTTGGATGATTTAGTGAAATCCATTACCATATTGGGTGTTATCCAGCCGATTACTGTTCGAAAAATCGAAGATGGTTACGAATTAATTTCGGGAGAACGACGTTTTCGTGCTTCGCAAATTGTAGGTTTGGAATCCATCCCAGCTTACGTACGGCTGGCAAATGACCAGGAAATGCTGGAAATGGCACTCGTAGAAAATATCCAGCGACAGGATTTGGATGCCATCGAAATTGCACTTTCTTACCAACGATTATTGGACGAAATAAATCTGACACAGGAACAATTAAGCCACAGAGTTGGGAAAGACAGGACTTCTATTTCTAATTATTTACGATTATTAAAATTAGACCCGATTATCCAGACCGGAATCCGTGACGGGATGATCTCCATGGGGCATGGTCGCGCAATCATTGCTATTGACAATTTGGATTTGCAACTGGAGATTTATGAAAAAATCATAACGGATAATCTATCGGTTCGTGAAACCGAAAAACTGATTCAGACTTTTAAAAAACCGGCTGCCAAAAAAATCACAAAATCTACTGAATTACCCAACGATTTTAAACGAGCGCAACTTCAGATTTCCGATCATGTGAAGTCAAAAGTCGAAATCAAACGCACACAAAACGGAAAAGGAAAAATCATCATAGATTTCAATTCCGATCAGGAATTTGAACGATTACGAAAATTATTAGAATGATGAACCGGATTGTATTTCTGCTTGTATTTTTACCGTTTTTGACTTTTTCACAGGTCGAAATTCAGGACAGCATTTCGTCTAAAACAACGGTGATCAGTCCTGAAACTGTCGCAGTGAATGAAACCGCAAAAATCGATACGGTTGATTATTTAACCATGAAAAATCCAATTCGCGCATCGCTTTATTCGGCTATTTTACCGGGAATGGGACAAATCTACAACCGGAAATGGTGGAAAGTACCAATCGTTTGGGGGCTTTTGGGAACCGGTATCGGATTTGTTATAAATTATAACAACCAATACAAAGAATTCCGTGGATATTATCTGGATAAATTATACGGTTATGAATTGGAAAATCCAACGCTAAATGGTTTAAGTGTAGAACAATTGGCCACTATACAAGACGATCGAAAGCGAACCCGTGATTATGCCATTGCCCTAACTGCGCTTGCTTATATCCTGAACATAGTAGATGCAACGGTGGATGCCCATCTTTTTGGAATCAAAAAAGATCCGGACTTATCCTTTCAACCTACCCTGATTCCCAATTTACAAACGACTGAATTCGCTATGGGATTTGGGGTGAGTTATAAGTTTTGATGGATGTTGGGCGCGGGAAGCTGGATGTTTAATGATTTTCTAAATTCTAAATTCTAAATTCTAAAATAAAAATGAACATTGCCATCATAGGATACGGAAAAATGGGAAAAGCCATTGAGGAAATTTTAATCGAAAGAGGGCATACTGTTTCTGTAAGACTCAACCGAAAACCGGAAGCCGATGATTTGAAAAATATAGATGTTGCCATTGAATTTTCTAATCCGGAAGTGGCTTTTGAAAACATCAGCATATTACTCGAAAATAAAATCCCGACGATTTCCGGCACGACCGGTTGGTTGGAAAAATTAGAAGAAATTAAAACCATAAACAGTAAAAACAACAGTGCTTTTCTATACGGTTCCAATTTCAGTTTGGGAGTGAATTTATTTTTTGAACTCAATACTCATTTGGCGAAATTAATGAAAAAACATTTCGACTATAAAATTGAAATCGAAGAAATTCATCATACGCAAAAATTGGACGCGCCAAGCGGAACGGCTATTTCACTTGCGCAACAAATCATCGAAAATTCAGATTTAAACCAATGGGAATTGGATCAAAAATCTTCTGACGAAAACCTTCCGATTTTCGCTAAACGAATCGATAACGTTCCCGGCACACACACCGTTGCATATAATTCAGAAGTTGATTCAATCGAAATCAAACATACGGCGCACAGCCGAAAAGGATTTGCTTTGGGTGCGGTTTTAGCAGCCGAATGGATTCATGGAAAACAAGGTTTTTTCTCCATGAAAGATGTTTTGGGTTTAAATTAACTTATGACTTTCATCGAAAATGTTAAATTAGCAGACTTAAAAATTCAATTGCATTATGGAATTACTATTCAACTGGTTGATTGCATTCATTTTATACAATATCATCTACGGAGCTTCGACTTGGCAACTCTACAAAAAAGCCGGAAGAAAAGCTTGGGAAGCATTTGTTCCCTTTTATAATTTCTGGATCGGTTTAGATTTAATCAAACGTCCAAAATGGTGGATCATTTTGTTCTTTACACCCATTGTCGCTCCCATTTTATGGTGGGTTTATTGGGTAGATTTCGGAAGAAGTTTCGGTAAGAGAACTTGGACAGATGCTATTTTGATGATTGTCACCGTCGGATTGTATTCTTTTTATTTGAATTATATAGAAAAACCGGATTACGAAGGGCCAGAAGAAAGAAAAGGAACCTTCATTGCAGCGCTTTTATTCGCCATTGTATTGGCAACTTTGGTGCATACCTGGTTCATCCAACCGATGGTAGTTCCGACAGGCTCCATGGAAAATACGATCAAAATCGGAGATGCACTTTTTGTCGAAAAAGTGAGTTATGGCGTTCGGATTCCTTTTACGCCTATCGGAATTCCATTTTCAGAATTCATAAACCGAAAAGCCTTTGTAGATAAAGCAAGACTTCCCTATATGCGACTTCCGGGCTGGAGAGATTTAAAAGCCAACGACATTGTAGTTTTTAATTACCCAACCGATTCTGCTTTTTCTGCCATCGACCGTAAAGATGCTTATGTAAAACGGTTAGTGGGTATGCCGGGTGATACGATTGAATTTGACGAAGCTGTTTTGAAAGTGAATGGAAAAGTTTTCCAACCAAAGAAAGATGCAATCGTTCAACATAGTTATTTGGTAGTTTCCAAAGTTCCGTTTAGCGCACAGTTACTTTATGAAACCTATGGAGTTTTGGAAGGAACTGATTATGGCGTAATCGGAAGAAGTGATAATCAATACACTTATTTATTTAAAGCGCTTTCTAAAGATATGGCAGATCAATTCAGAAAAAATCCTAGCGTAATTTCAGTTGATCAAAGAATTTCATCCAAAGGGCAAAAAGACGAACGTTTTTATCGTAATGGAAAAATTGATAGCACCTATACCATTTTCCCATTGGATAAAAAATGGAATCAGGATAATTATGGTCCACTCTATATTCCGAAAAAAGGAGACGTTGTAAAACTGGATAAAAACACAATTACGGAATATTACAATATCATCAAAAACTACGAACGTAACGATTTGAAATTGGAAGGCGATAAAATTCTCATTAATGGAAAAGAAACTAACCAATATGAAATCAAACAGGATTATTTCTTCATGATCGGAGACAACCGAAATCAATCTTTGGATGCTCGCTTCTTTGGATTTGTGCCGGAAGAAAACATCATTGGTCGTCCGATTTTTGTTTGGGCAAATATGAACGGAATGTTTGAACCTGCACCGAAAAAGTTTATCTGGAGCCGTTTTATGACATCCATTAATAACGATAATCCGGATAAAAAATCCTACGGAATTTATGTATTAATTGCACTTGTAGCATTTTTCACTTGGGATTATTTCCGTATCAAAAAGAAAAAACAAAACGAAAATAAATAAAATTTTCAGTTACAATAACTTTGTCAAAGTTCCATTCTAACACGAAAAAACTTTGACAAAGTTTCCATTTAATTTTCATCTTTCAATATGATTTTTCCCGCTTTCTATTTTGGTCCGATTTCCTATTTCGCAGCATTAATTCGTACTGAAAAATTTCGAATAGAAGTACACGAAAATTTTCCGAAGCAAACTTACCGAAATCGTTGCTACATACAGGGCGCAAACGGAAAACTTCGACTTGCTATTCCAACTCAGCATGATGGAACCCGAAAAATAAAAGATCTAAAGGTTTCCGGTGAATTTAATTGGCAAAAAGAACACTTCAAATCGCTGGTTTCGGCTTATAAAAGTTCGCCTTATTTCGAATATTACGAAGACGATTTGCTTCCTATTTTGGAAAGAAAAGAAGAATTTTTATTGGATTTGAATTTAAAAACAATTGATTTTATTTCTACGAAATTAAAACTGGATTTTAAATTGGAGTTAACCGAAACTTATGAAATCATTTCTGAAGAATTGGATTTCCGAAATCAGTTCAACGCCAAAGAAGAACCAAATGGAAATTTCCCTGAATATTTTCAGGTTTTCGATGAAAAATTTGATTTTATGCCTGACTTGAGCATTTTGGATTTGCTTTTTAACGAAGGTCCAAAATCCAAGGATTATTTGTTAAATCTTGCCCACGCCAACAAATAATAAAATTGAAATCAAATACTTTGTACATTCGTATTTTTAGAATTGTGCAATTGTGATGAAAAACTACATTCTTCATCTGTTTCTTTTACTGACGATTCCTTCCATCGCACAACAACCGACTTACCGAAACGGAATGGTCGTCAGTGCCCATCCACTT
>CALLXZ010000348.1 GCA_937875605.1 uncultured Moheibacter sp. | reverse complement strand
CATGAAATAGATGCAGTAGTGGCATTGGACGATTTCGATGTGGAGAAAGCAGCGATGATTCGTGAGACTTTTCGGATTCCCGGAATGGGACAAACCACGCACCGGTATTTCCGTGATAAACTGGCAATGCGCCAAAAAGCAAAAGACAGTGGAATTTCGGTTCCCGAATTCTCTTCGGTTTTCAATGATGCAAAACTGAAACGTTTCATAGATGAAATACCAGGTCCATGGGTTTTGAAACCTCGTTCTGAAGCTTCGGCTATGGGAATTAAAAAAATCAATGACGAAGAACAACTTTGGTCGGCGTTGAATAAATTAGGTGAAGAACGCATTAAATTTCTCTTGGAATCTTTTAAGCCGGGTGATGTCTATCACGTTGATTGTTTAGTGTATAACGAAAAGATTGTGTTTTCCTGTTATTCCAAATATTTAACGACTCCTATGAAAGTTTCCCATGACGGAGGTGTTTTCCGCACCATCACTTTGGGCAAAAAAACAAAAGAAGCAGTTGGTTTAAGTAAAATTAACCAAGAAGTTTTAAAAAGTTTTGGAATTAAAAACGGAGCGACACACAGTGAATACATACGGGGAGAAGACGGTAAATTTTATTTTCTCGAAACTTCATCCAGAGTGGGAGGTGCGCATATTGCCGATATGGTGGAGGCGGCTACCGGAGTCAATATCTGGAAAGAATGGGCGAAATTGGAATCCGCTTTATTACGAAACGAAAACTATACAATTAAAGAATCAAAGAATTTCTCTGCCGGATTATTGGTTTCATTGGCAAAAGATAAACATCCTGACACAAAATCATTTGAGTGTGAGGAGGTCGATCGTTTTTTGAAGAAAGATTACCATGTAGGGATAGTTTACAAATCAGACAAACCCGAAATTATTTTGAAGAAACTGGAGGAAGCGACGGAAAAAGTCACGAAAGAATTGTTGAGTATTTTGCCCCCCAAGGAAAAAGCTTCGGACTTTTAAAGAATTGAATGTTAAATAAATAGAATTATAAATCGAAATTTTAGAATTCGTCAAACAAAAATAAAACTATGCCACAGATTGAACACACAGATTATTATTCGCATATACTGGGATTGAGTGTAAAAGTTGAAGTTACGGGACATGCCGGTTATCCGGTGATTATGTTTCCAACTTCACAAGGAAATTATACCCAAAATGCTGATTTTCATCTCAATGCCAGTATTTCGAAATTTACAGATGCCGGAAAATTAAAATTATATAACATACAAACGATCGATGCAAAGAGTTTTTATGCAGATTATCTGCCGCCGCACGAACGGATTTATAACTACGAATTATTTATGCGTTTTTTGGTTCAGGAATTTGTTCCTTATATTCAAAAAACGCATTTAACCCATCGTGTAGCGGTTGCAGGAGCAAGTTTCGGAGGCTACCATGCTTCGAATTTTGCATTCCGTTTTCCGGATTTGGTATCGCATCTTTTCTGTATGTCGGGCGCATTTTCCATTCGCAATTTCATGGACGGATTCAGCAATGAATTGGTTTATTTTAATTGTCCGGAAGAATTCGTTCCCAATGATGAAAGTTGGAAGTACAAACACATGAATATCGTTTTGAGTACTTCGGATGAAGATATCTGTCTGGATAAAACCCGAAAAATGGCAGGAATTCTGGAAGCAAAAGGAATTGATTATTGGTACGATGAAGCAAAATGGATCAAACACGATTGGCCACTTTGGCGAATGGTTTTTCCGAAATTCA
>CALLXZ010000347.1 GCA_937875605.1 uncultured Moheibacter sp. | reverse complement strand
AAAATGGACATCTTGCGTGCCGTTGGTGCAAAAGTTGTGGTTTGTCCTACCAATGTGGAACCGGATGATCCGCGTTCTTATTATTCAGTTTCGAAAAGACTGGCGGAAGAAACGCCTAATTCCTGGTATGTAAACCAATATGATAATCCTTCTAATTCCATCGCACATTACGAACAAACAGGTCCTGAAATCTGGGAACAGACGGATGGGAAAATCACGCATTTTGTGGTGGGAGTTGGAACCGGAGGAACGATTTCGGGTGTGGCTAAATACCTGAAAGAACGAAATCCAAACATCAAAATCTGGGGCGTGGATACGTACGGATCTGTTTTCAAAAAATACCATGAAACCGGAATTTTTGATGAAAATGAAATCTATTCGTACATCACAGAAGGAATTGGAGAAGATATTTTACCAAAAAATGTAGATTTTTCTTTGATCGACGGATTTACAAAGGTAACGGATAAAGATGCAGCTGTTTACACGCGAAAGATTGCGAAAGAAGAAGGAATATTTGTTGGGAATTCTGCGGGGTCTGCTATCAAAGGGGTATTGCAATTGAAAGAGCATTTTAAACCTGACGATGTAGTAGTTGTACTTTTTCATGATCATGGAAGCCGTTATGTGGGGAAAATGTTTAACGATGACTGGATGCGCGAACGTGGATTTTTGGAGGAAGAGATTAAGAAGGCTTCGGACTTAGTGAAAAATCATATTAACGAGCCGTTGGTGACCGTGAAAACGGAAGAATTGGTTTCGCATGCGATTGAACGAATGAAGAAGTTTGAAATTTCTCAAATTCCGGTGGTGGATGTGGATGGTTTTGTGGGTTCGTTGGATGAAACGCATTTGTTCCGATTGTTTTTTGAAGACAAAGAATTGGCCAATCGTCCTGTAAAATCGGTTATGGGAAAACCTTTTCCGGTGGTGAAAGCGGGAACTCAAATCGAAGAGATTTCGAAGTTGATTGATAAAGATAATTCGGCTGTTTTGGTCGAAATGGAAGATGGTACACATCAAATCATCACGAAACATGATATCATCAAAGCGATTCACTAGGTAAAGTAAACTAGCAGAAATAAAAAAACCACTCGAAAGAGTGGTTTTTGTTTTATATAAAAAACTTTGATTAAGCTTCTTCAGATGGAGTTTCAGTTGCCGGAACTTCTTCCACTACTGCTTCTGTTTTTGGTTTCTTTTCAAACAAAGGATTGTCATAGTTGAAACCTGAATCGTCGGTTTTGTTAGCATTTGCAGCTCTTTCTGCATCCATTCTTGCTACCTCTGCTTTGGCTTTCGCCGCAGCATCCGCTCTCTGGATGGATTCCTGATCTGCTACTACCTCGAATTCAAAATCTACTTCTACTTCTCTGTGGAAACGGATTTTTGCTGTATTTTTCCCTAAACGTTTGATTGTGTTTCCAGGAATTTTGATGTTTTTCTTTTCGATTTCAACACCAGCAGCGTTCAAAGCATCTGCTAAATCGCCGTTGTTCACAGATCCGAATAATCTGTCACCTGAACCAACTTTGGCATCGATTTTCACTTCCAAACCGTTCAATTTAGAAGATCTTTCATTTGCTGAAGCGATTAGAGCTGACTCTTCTGCTTTACGCGTTTCCAATGTTTTGGAAAGTTCCTCTCTCTGTTTAGCCGTTGCAATAACTGCTTTTCTTTGAGGGATTAAAAAGTTACGAGCATATCCCGGTTTTACAGAAACGATTTCGAACTCAAAACCTAAATTTTCTACATCTTGTCTTAAAATAACGTCCATTTTATTCTGATTTTTAGGTTTTACTTATTTTAACTGGTCACCGATAAAAGGCATCAACGCCATGTGTCTGGCACGTTTGATAGCTTGTGATACTTTTCTTTGGTATTTCAGAGACGTTCCTGTGTAACGACGTGGTAAAATTTTACCTTGTTCGTTTACAAATTGTAATAAAAAATCTGGATCTTTATAATCCACATATTTAATTCCGTACTTTTTGAAACGACAGAATTTTTTGTTGGATTGTGTCTGAATATCTAATTGGGATAAATAGCGAATCTCGCTTTCTCCTCCTTCTGCTGCTTTTTTTGCTAATTCGTCAATTGCCATGATGTTTGATTTTAAGCGTTAGACTTTTGTTTGGTTCTACGTTTTTCTGCCCACTCCACACCGTGCTTATCTAATTTCACAGTCATGTAACGAATCATACGCTCATCGCGTTTGTACATTAATTCTAATCCTGAAACAACTTCGTTGTTCTCTGTTTTGAATTCCAACAAATGGTAAAAACCATTGCGTTTGTTCTGAATTGGGTAAGCTAATTTTTTTAAGCCCCAATTTTCTTTTGCTACGATTGTCGCATTGCTCTCAGCAAGGAAATCTTCTACTTTTTTTACTGTTTCCTCCACCTGCGCGTCAGATAGAACGGGAGTTAAAATGAAAACAGTTTCGTAATGAGTCATTTAATTAATTTTTAATTTGGGTTGCAAAGGTAAAGTTTCTTTTGCATTTGACCAAACTAAAAATAGTTATTTAACATCATTATTTCAATGTTGCCTGTTTCAATAATAATTGATCGTGGATACTTCGCGTAGTTGGTTTATTTCCACCTGTATGAAAAATAAACATTCCGGTTTCCACATTCAGGTAAAGTTTTTCCGTATCATCCTTTATGCTGAACCATTTCAGCAATCCGTTGATTAGATTTTCACCTTCCCAAAATACTTTAGCATTTCGCAAGTCAAATGTATGTTCAAATCCCGTCGTACTTTTAAAAACAGCCATATCATCCACCACATAAATAACTCCGCTTCCCTGAAAAGCTTTTAATTTGATTATCTTGTCTTGCTGGTCTCCTCTGTTAAAACGGACAAATGCATGAAATTCCGCATGCGACGGAAGAGATGCTATGATTTTCTTTTGTTTCTTTTTCCGACTTTGAGCGGCCAAAAAGGCGATTAAAAAAATTCCGCCAATTAGCGCAACAAAAAACAGAAATAAAAAAAGCAATACTATGATTTCGGATGACATAATAGTCTAATTTGAATTATGAATCAAACTTACAAAATATGATGGGATTTTTTTATATTTGATTGCAGTTAGAATTAATTATTCTAATCAAATTTTTGAGAACCTAAAAATCAACAAAATACCATGAGAAGTAGAAGCTCCGGATTTTGGCTGCGGCTTTTAATTGCTGCCGGAATTGTTATTTTTTCCCTGATTAAATTTTATTCTTCATCAGAAGTAAATGAAATTACCGGTGAGAAACAATACATTAGTTTAAACAAAGAACAAGAAATCGCACTGGGCCTCAACAGCGCTCCCCAAATGGCTGCAGAATTCGGAGGACTTAGCCGAAATGCACAAGCGCGTTATCTCGTGGATTCCATTGGACAAACCATCGTACGCAAAAGTTCTGCTCACCAATCCAAATATCCGTTTGACTTTCATCTTTTGGCTGATAATCAAACCGTAAATGCATTTGCTTTGCCAGGCGGACAGATTTTCATCACGGAAGGGCTTTTGGGGCGATTGGAGAATATAGATCAATTAGCAGGTGTTCTCGGACATGAAGTCGGTCACGTCATTGCACGACACAGTGCACAACAAATGGCAAAACAAGAACTTTCACAGGGAATTGCAGGTGCAGCCGGTGTGGCAGGTGGCGATGCGAATTCGGCTTATTATGCACAAGTTGTTGCCAATATGGTCAACATGAAATATGGTCGTGAGGACGAATTGGAAAGTGATGATTTGGGTGTCCGTTTTATGATAGAAGCAGGATATAAGCCGGAAGCACTGATCGGTGTGATGGATATTTTGGAAGCAGCTTCCGGTGGAAGTAATGTTCCCGAATTTCAAAGCACACACCCTGCACCGGAAAATCGTCGTGAAAAAATAAAAGCAGCTATCGAAAAATACAAATCACAGGGTTTCTAAATTCATTTTGAGAATG
>CALLXZ010000346.1 GCA_937875605.1 uncultured Moheibacter sp. | reverse complement strand
TTTTAAAGCAGGATCAAATTGATTATATGTTGAATAAATTTTATTCCACTGAAAAAATTCAATCAGAAATCGAAGAAGGAATTATTTGGGAAATGCTCACGAATGACGAAAGACCAATCGGATATTTGGTTTGTAAAATTGAATCAGACAAATTATACATTTCCAAGATTTATCTGAAAGCCGAAACCCGTGGAAAAGGTTTGGGTAAACTTCTATTGAACCACGCAATAGAATTAGCGAGACAAAACGGTAAAAATTCAATTTATCTGAATGTAAATAAATACAATACTGATTCGATTGCTTTCTATGAAAGGGTTGGATTTGTAAAAATCGACGAAGGAGTTTTCGATATCGGGAATGGTTATGTGATGGATGATTTTATTTTGGAGTTAATTCTTCCTTAAATCTTCAATAATTAAATTCTTAATTTCTGTTTCATAAAAATACCAATTATCCGAGGAATCTCCCATCACATTCTCCAGAATAATTAAACTCACATCTTCTTTCGGAAAATAAACATTGAGCGAAGCAAAACCATCTCCCAATCCGGTATGTCCGATATACTTCACTCCTTTTTCTTCAGCGATTCGTATGTTGTAACCATAACCCATCTTTTCAGGACCAAAAACATCATGCTGTGACATCGCAGATGATTGAGTCAAAAGTTCATAAGATTCTTTTTTGAGAATTTTTCCATGATGCAATTTATAATTCCACAAAGCCAAATCATTTGCATTGGAAATAATTCCCGCTGCCGGAACCATCTTTGCGTGTATAATTTCTTTAACTAATTCGGGTTCATTGTTTTTTAATCTATAAGAAGAAACTGCTTTGCTTCTATTTTCAGGATTGTAACAATATGTATTTTTCAGCTTTAATTTTTTGAATAATTTCCCGGCGATTTCTTCAAATGACTTTTCAGTTATTTTTTCCAGAATTTCCCCCAATAAAACATTGGAAATATTGCCATATTTGAAATCCGTTCCCGGTTTGAAAAGCAAAGGTTTATCCAATTCATCAATTCCATGTGTATGATTAAGTAATTGAGTACGGTAATGGAATCTTTCCAGGATTGTGATAATTCAGGTAAATATTCACTAATTTTTTCGTTCAAATCTATCTTGCCTTTTTCCACTTCCTTTAAAACCAAAACCGATGTAAACAACTTACTATTAGACATAATGATAAAAGAATCACTCAATTTCAAAGGAATTTTCTTTTCAAAATCGGCAAATCCATACGCTTTACCATAAATGGGTTTGCCATTTTCAGTAATCAAAATCACACCGTTGAATTTTCTTGGATTTTCCAATTGAATTAAACTATCGATTTTCGAAGTAAGTTCAGGTGAAATTTGCCCGAAGGAAAAAGATAAAAGACACAAAGCCGCTAAGAGAAAGAGTTTAAAACGCATAAAAGATTTAAAAATTTAGATCAACAAATCTAATTTTTAAACATTTGAATTAAAATTTGGAGTTTCAGAATTTTGGTTTAATGTGTTTTACTTTGTCCATTTATTTAGTCTTTCGACGTCATAATCCAATTGATTGGAAAGTGATTTTAAACGTGATTTTAACAATAATTTCCTTCCTTCAATTGACCTTGTATAAACCAAAAAATAATTACCAACCAATCTTCCCCATTGTGATGCGAAAAATTCGGCTCCGTTTTTTCTTCGTCCTATAATTTCGGGAACTGCGTGGTAATCCTGTTGTTTGACAATTCCTTTGAACATCGATTTCCGAACGATGACATAACGTGGATTATTGATCGGCGAGACTATTTCGTAAAGTGCATTTGTAAAAACAGATTTATCGAAAGTAGAGCCACCTTCCAAATGACAAAAAACCGCTCCTTCTCTATCCATGGAAGTTATCACCTTCAATTTTGAAGCATCTGCGTGAATGGCTCCGCTCCTGGTAAGCGAATTTTTCAAAGCTTCTCCTATGTTGTGTATATCTTCTGAAATATCACGGTATTTGACATACAGCTGGAAAGCTTTGAATGCCCGCCCTCCAAAATATAGAAATCCTCCGGCTACTACCAAGCCCAAGAGTATATTCAGGTCATTAAGCGTTCTAACATTTTTAACCAAACGAAGAAACACCTGAAAAGCATATTCCATATAACCCACAGCTGCTACTCCTAACGAAATGATAAAATTTTTCATGGTTTTCTTATAATACATTCCTGTAACCTGACCGTATTCTTTTTCACTCGGAAAAGGAATTTTCACTTCCTCAACCAAGCTAACGCCCGTAACCAAAGCTCCTTCCCATCTATCTTTAAGCGAATTACGCTTAGAAGCTTGAGAAAACATTTGAGCGTTTATTTCATCTTTCTTTTGAACAAATTCTTTATAATCCGGAAGATTTAATCGAGCTATTCCGTTTTCAATCGTTGGATTTTTACGAAAAGAAATTCCTACGAAACTTCGAAATCTACGTTTCACAACTTCCAAATCACTCCCACCAAATTCATCTGTCGGATCTAGACTCACGATGTGCCAAATGTTGGAAACCTTTTCGGGATTGTTTTTTTGTGTACGGATAGCACGTCCCCTCATTTGATTTGACATCACAAACGAACCGACAAAACTTGCCAAAACCAGCGAATTAATAGCCGGAGCATCCCAACCTTCTCCCAAAAGTGACTTGGTTCCAATCAAAATTTCAATTTCTCCTGCCTGAAAAATTTCTGTTACAATATTAACTATATCGTGTTTAATTTGTTCTGTTTGGGAAATAACTACATAGTTTTCATCATAAGGCAAATCCCAATATCGAATGTCTGAAATTCTTAATTTTTCTACTTTTGATTTAAAAATATCCAAGGCAGGTTTAGGAATGATAATAATTGAACCAGTTAAAACACCTAATTTCTTATTTGTTTGATTTTCTCTTCTTAACTTTTCAAAAATCGGAATCACTCCAAGTTTATTTAATTCTAAATCATTATTTGTAGAATTAATTAAAAATTCTTTTCGAATATAATCTGAAAGAATGACCATGCGCAAGTCTTTCTTTAAATTCTGATATTCAAATTCTACGATTTTATTTATCCCGTCTAATTTATTGATACTGGACGCTAAATAATTAGAAATCCTTTGATTTTCATAAAAACTAATCTGATTTCTTTCAATCACACCTGCTTTTCGAAGCTTGGCTTCCAATTGATGTTTGTGTTCATTGAATTCCTCAAAAAAATCTTTTTCTCTAAACAAATAAAACTCTAACAAACACTTCATCCACCGATAATCCAGAAAAGGAATTTCATACTCTTTCCCGTCCAAAATTTCCAAATGATTAGGAGGAATCTTTTGTTTATTGTAATGAAGAAAAATCAAACAGGCCGAATAATAAGAAACATTTTCATAAATCCAATCCAGATTTTGCCCCGGATTTACCCAAACAGGATGCTGTAAAATTGCGTTGATAAAAGTTTCATCTTTCCTGATTTCTTGATAAACTTGTTCGGATTTTAAACGAAATTCTTCAATTTTATCATTTTCCTCTTGCGTTGGCAAAGTAAAATAAACACAATCCTGATGCGGACATAAATCGCCTTCGGCAATCAATTCGGGAACAGAAATTTCAGTATCCACAGCTCCATTCAGCTGTGTGTATCGATTCCATTCTGCTGGCGTCACGTCATAAGGAGGCGTTGCAGTCAATCCAACAATTATCGGTTCGAATCTTTCTTTTATTTTATTTAAAGTCTGCCACCACTCATTCTTCAAATGATGTGCTTCATCAACTATAATTACCTTTAAATTTTGCTTCTTAAGTCCGGCTACTATTTTATTCAGATTGGCATTGGAAATTTGTTCTATAATTTCCACATCCGTTTCTTCTTCAAAATGCGGTTTGTTTATTTTTTGACTGCTGCAGGCTGCATGAAGTCCCTGATAAGTTGCAACTGTAACAAAACCGGGATTTCTAATATCTCTTGAAATCCAGTCAGGCATAAAATCGGTTTGAAGAAAAAGTTCGCAAAAACGCTGAATCCATTGATTGCGGATTGCAATGGTCGGAGCAAGAATCAAGGTAGGTTGATTCAGCCGAATCATAACTTCCAGCCCTAAAACGGTTTTACCTGAACCTGGTGGCGCAACGACATGCAAATGCCTATCTTCGATATGGTCACCCAATTCATCCAAAACACGTTGCTGATATTTTCGCCAATTATATTTGAATTTTATGTTTGCGGGAAATTCTTTCAATTCTATTTTTTTCAAAAATAAATGAATTAATCAATTTTAAATAAACAAAAAATATCAAAT